>JBEGOE010000216.1:0-7474 GCA_041182165.1 Actinomycetota bacterium | reverse complement strand
CACCAAGTACCTCACGATCTACCGCACGCTCGCCGACCCGGCGTACCTCGACCTGTCGATCGACCCCGACGACCGGCCGATGGGATCGCTGTTCGCCTTCCCCGATCCGTTCGACGCCAACTACGGCCGGGGTGGGCTGGCGCGCACCATGACCGCACGGGGCTGGCTGAGCACGTGGTCGGGGCTGTCGAGCCACGCCAAGCTCGCCGACACGATGCCGCGGGTCACCGTGCCCACGTTGCTCGTGCACCCGACTGCCGACACCGAGATCAGGGTGTGGCAGGCGAACGAGATCGTCGACAACGCCGGCGCCGCGGACACCACGTACGTCGAACTGCGCGGTGCGCCCCACTACCTCGAGGGCCACCGGCGGGAGGCCCTCGCCGTGGTGGCCGACTGGTTGGCGGCCCGCTACCCCTGAGCCGCTACCCCTGCGCTGTCGGCGGTGCAGCAGCGTGTACGTCGGGCCAGTGACCTCGAGCCGGTCGCGAAGATTTCTTCAGAATCATCACTTTGGATGCTTACGGCGCGGGTCCACGGGGAAGTGATCCCAGGACTCTGGAGGTCATGTGATGAAGGTGGTCATCCTGGCGGGGGGTGTGGGCAGTCGTCTCAGCGAGGAGACCGACGTGCGGCCCAAGCCGATGGTGGAGATCGGCCATCGGCCGATCCTCTGGCACATCATGAAGCACTACGCGCACTACGGCTTCACCGACTTCGTGCTCTGTCTCGGTTACAAGGGCGAGTACATCAAGCGGTACTTCTCGGAGGCCCTCGCCGATGCCTCCGACCTGACGGTCGACTTCGCGAGCGGGACCATCCAGCACCATCGCCGTAGGGCCGAGCCGTGGCGCGTCACCCTCGTCGACACCGGCCAGCACTCCGAGACGGCCGGACGCCTGCTCAAGGTCCGCGATCACCTCACACCGGGCGAGCCGTTCATGCTCACCTACGGCGACGGCGTGGCCGACGTCGACCTCGGGGCCCTGGCGAAGTTCCACGAGTCGCACGGCAAGCACGCCACCGTCACGGCGGTGCATCCCTCCGCCCGATTCGGACAACTCGCCCTCGACGGCGACCTCGTCGTCCGCTTCGACGAGAAGCCGCAGATGTCGGCGGGGTGGATCAATGGCGGGTACTTCGTGCTCGAACCGGCGATCTTCGACTACATCCCCGGTGATGTCGACTGGGCGAAGGAGCCGCTCGAGAGCCTGGCAGCGGACGGCCAACTGGTGGCGAACCGCCACGAGAGCTTCTGGCAGTGCATGGACACCCTCCGGGACAAGATCTACCTCAACCACCTGTGGGAACAGGGCAACGCACGATGGAAGGTGTGGGAATGAAGGTCCTCCTCGCTGGAGCAGACGGGTACATCGGCGCGCGGATGGGGGATCACCTCATCGGGTGCGGGGTCACGTCGCCGTCGGCGATGTGGGCCGAGGGGACCGCTCCTTGGAAGATCTGGTCATGAGCGAATCGTTCTGGCGGGGCCGGCGAGTTCTGCTCACCGGGCACACCGGTTTCAAAGGGTCTTGGTTGTCACTGATGCTTCAGCGCCTCGGTGCCGACGTAGCCGGTTTCGCGCTACCGCCGCCAGCTCCGTCGCTCTTCGAGCTCGCGCAGGTTGGTGAGGGCATGGAGAGCCGGTTTGGTGACATCCGGGACCTCCCCCAGGTCTGCGCATACGTCAAGGAAGTCTGCCCGGAGATCGTCATCCACATGGCAGCACAGGCGCTCGTGCGCGAGTCCTACGAGTCACCCGTCGAGACGTATGCAACCAACGTGATGGGCTCGGTCCACGTGCTCGAAGCCGTTCGAAGGGTTCCTCAGGTTCGTGCTGTACTCAACGTGACGTCAGACAAGTGTTACGAAAACATGGAGTGGGAATGGCCCTACCGCGAGACCGACCGCCTGGGCGGTGCCGACCCCTACAGCAGTAGCAAGGGATGCGCGGAACTCGTGACGAGCGCGTACGCGCGATCATTTCTCACCGATGCTGGTGTCGCGGTCGCCACGGCACGTGCCGGCAACGTCATCGGAGGTGGCGACTGGGCGAAGGACCGCATCGTGCCTGACGCCATCGATGCATTCACCGGGCTGCACACTCTGGTCGTGCGCAACCCGCTTGCGGTGAGGCCATGGCAACACGTGCTGGAGCCGCTCACCGGGTACCTCCAGTTGTGCGAGCGGATGATCGACAACCCACCAAAGTACTCGCGGGCTTGGAACTTTGGCCCCGCCGCCGACGACGTGCAGCCGGTCGGTCGGGTTGCAGACATGCTGTGCGCGCGGTGGGGGAAGGGTGCCTCTTGGACGACGAGCACCAGTTCCGAGGCTCACGAGGCCCGGCTTCTCCGCCTCGACTCATCAGCAGCTCGGGCTGAGCTCGGATGGCAGCCGACCTGGAAGGTCTCGGGCGCCATTGAGCGCACAGTCGACTGGTACAAGACCTGGGCCAGCGGCGGCGACGTGCGTGAGGTGACATTGGCTCAGGCCGACGAGTACCAGACAGCCACGAACGAACGGATACACGCGTGAGACGATTCGACGTCGTCGCAGAGCCCCTGAGCGGTCTCAGGGTTGTTCAGCGGCATCCGCTGGCCGATTCGTGGGGCTTCCAGACGCGGATGTTCCGCAAGGAAGACTTCGAGGAACAACGGCTCAAGCAGAGCAAGCACCTCATCGGCACCGGCCAGGTGGATGACCTCCTCGTGTGGGAGCGCTGACCGATGGAGTTCACCGAGACCCCGCTCAGCGGTGCCTGGATCGTCGACCTCGACAAGAAGGAGGACGACCGTGGCTTCTTCGCCCGTGCGTTCTGCCAGCGCGAGTTCGACGAGCACGGCATCGCCAGCGACGTCAAGCAGGCCAACATCTCCTTCAGCAGCACCGCCGGCACGGTGCGGGGCATGCACTTCCAGTACCCGCCCGCCGACGAGAACAAGTTCATCCGCGTGCTGTCGGGTGCGATCTTCGACGTCATCGTCGACCTCCGCCCGGAATCGCCGACGTTCATGCAGCACACCGTCGTTGAGCTGTCGGCGGCCAACCGTCGCGCCTTCGTGGTGCCCCCGCGCTTCGCCCACGGTTTCATCACCCTCACCGACGACGTCAACGTGGTGTACCTGGTGAGCGCGTTCTACACGCCCGCCGAGGAAGGTGGCCTCCGCCACGACGACCCCGCACTCGGCATCGAGTGGCCGCGGGCCATCAGCGTCATCTCCGACAAGGACGCCTCATGGGCGCCCGTCGGATCCCAGATCGATGTCATCCGACAGAAGATGGAGGTGCCGGCGTGATCATCGTCGACAAGGCGCTCGAGGCGCGCGAGGCAGCGGGCAACCCGATCAGGGTCGGCATCTTCGGTGCTGGCTTCATGGCCAAGGGCTTCGTCAATCAGGTCGCCCACTCGGTGCCCGGCATGAGCATCGTCGCGATCTGCAACCGCTCGACCGAGAAGGGCGTGGCCGCCTACGCCTACGCCGGCCAGCTGGATGCCGTGGTCGTCGACTCAGCATCAGCGCTCGATGCGGCCATCGCGGCGGGTCGGCCGGCCGTCACCGACGACCCGATGTTGCTCACCCGCACCGACCAGATCGACTGCCTCGTCGACCTGACGGGGGCGGTGTCGTACGGCGCTGCCGTCGCGCTCGATGCGTTTGCCCATGGCAAGCACCTCGTGCTCATGAACGCCGAGGTCGACGCGACGATCGGGCCGCTGCTGCACCGCCGGGCGAAGGAGGCCGGGGTCATTGTCACGGCGTCCGACGGCGACCAGCCTGGCGTCCAGCTCAACCTGTGGCGCTTGGTGAAGGGCCTCGGGCTCACCCCGCGGGTGCTCGGCAACATCAAGGGCCTCCAGGACCCGTATCGCACGCCCACCACGCAGGCGGGCTTCGCGGCCCAGTGGGGCCAGAACCCGACCATGGTCACCAGCTTCGCCGATGGCTCGAAGGTCAACTTCGAGCAGGCGATCGTCGCCAACGCCACTGGCTTCAAGGTCGCGCGGCGTGGCATGTACCAGTACGAACATCGGACACATGTCGACGAGCTGACGAAGCGATACGACCTCGACGAGCTGCGCGAGCTCGGCGGCATCATCGAGTACGTGGTCGGCGCCCAGCCGGGCCCCGGCGTGTTCTGCCTCGCCGAGCACGGCGACCCCAAGCAGGAGCACTATCTCAACCTCTACAAGCTCGGCGAGGGGCCGCTGTACAGCTTCTACCAGCCCCACCACCTCTGCCACTTCGAGGTGCACAACACGGTGGCGCGCGTCGTGCTGTTCGGGGACGCCTGCGGCGAGCCGGCCGGCTGGCCGTCGGTGGAGGTGGTCGCGGTCGCGAAGCGCGACCTCTCCGCCGGCGAGGTGCTCGACGACTACGGCGAGTACATGACGTATGGCGAGGCCGAGAACAGCGCCGTCGTCCAGTACGACAGGCTGCTACCCGAGGGCCTGGCCGAGGGTTGCCGCCTCCGCCGCGACATCGCGAAGGACGAGGTGATCGGCTGGGCCGACGTCGATGCGCCCGACAACCTCGGCCACCGCCTCTACGCCGAACAGGTCGCGCTCATGACCGCCGAGACGGCGCCGGTGCTCGTCGCATGATGCGCCCGGCGATTCGGCCCGGCACAGTCCGGCACACGTTGCTGCGTCGCCTCGGGAGCGGCGTCCCAGGAAGTCGGTCAGCGGTCGATCATCCCGTTGAGCCGCCGTCCGTCGCCGAGGAAGTCGACGCCGCAGTCGAGGTTCCTCACGCAGTTGCCGATCCAGGTCTGCATGGTCGCCCGGTCCCATCCGTCGAACCAGTCGGCGTGGAGCGAGAAGCCGCTCGCGCCTCCCGTGTACATGTCGCTCGACAGCCGCAACGACGCAGCGCCGGTCGGCGGCACGACGTAGTGGAAGAGCATCGAGATCTCGGGCAGGGCGACAGGATGCGTCGCAGGGCACTGTCCCCTGCCCGCCGGCCCGACGGTGTAGCTCATGTGCGACTGGTGATCGGCAGAGTCGAGGTTGAGGCCGTCCCAGCACTGGGGGAAACGGACCACGGCGACCAGGTCGCCACCCGGTCCGCAGTTGGCCGGGATCGATGCGCTCGACGACCCGCCCGCCCCTGCGCACTTCCAGTGTGCGATGGGGAAGATCTGCTCGGAGGTCTGGACCTGCGGATCCGACGCCGTCGCCATGGCCCGTCCGGCGATGATCCGGAGCCCGGCCGGAAAGGCCTGGATCTGGTCACGGCGGATGCCGTTGTAGCCGCTCTTGTAGTACACGGTCAGGTAGTTGGCGCCGAGCGGCGTCCCGGTGCTCGTGTCGATGATCGAGGGCATCCAGTACGCAGATCGGTTCAGGGTGCCACCGTTGCAACTCGACGACCCGGTGGTGGCGAGCGACGACGCGGTCGACGACGCTCCCGCCCCGGTGTTGCCGAAGAACGTGTGGAGGTGCGTGGCACCCGGTTGTCCCGGCGCGACGATCGGATCGTCCGCCGCCATGTGCGACTGGGCGCAGTACGTGCGAAACGCCCCCACGCTGTCAGGGTCGGTCTTCAGTCCGCCGGAAACCGAGACGATCGACGGCCCGGCCAGGCTCCGGCCGGGGGCGGGCAGCTTCGACATGTCGACCCACGGCATCGCTGATGACGGGCTCGGAGTCGGGCTGTTCACTGCGATCTTGTTCTGGGCAGTGCAAGCGCTCAAGGCGCCGGCAAGTGCGACTGCAGCCAGCAGCCACTGCTTCGTAGTGCGTCCGTGCATGTTCGGTGCTCCTTCCCGACCGAGGATGTTTCGGCCGGGGTGATGGTGGGAACCGCCCGCTTGCCACAGATGTTATCGACCGAGCACAACTGAACCTGAGTACACCTTCGGATGGTGTGTCGGTTCGGCGGATGGTGTGTTGGTCCGGCAGCGAACCCCAATCATCATGGACGTCTCCTTCCTCATCCGATCGGTGCGGCGGTACTGGTGGCTCTTCGCTGTCTGCGTGCTCCTGGGGCTGTTGCCCGGGCTCGCCCAGGCGAGCGGATCGTCGAGCCACTACGAGTCCGAGGCGATCCTGCTCGTCGGCCCGCCCAGCGAATCGCGGGTGCAGGTGTCGTTCACCAACGACCCCGACCGGTACGTGCTCGGCCAGGTGAGCGTCCTGCAGTCGCAGTCGATCGCCGAGCGGGTCGCCAACACCGTGGGCGGCGGCGAGACGGCGCAGTCGGTGAGTCAGGCGACGACCATCGGCCACGAGCCGAAGACCGACATCGTCCAGATCAAGGTGGCGACCGAGGATCCGACCCTGTCCCCGAAGATCGCCGATGCGTACCTCGACGTCTACTTCCTACTGCTCGAGGACCAGGTCTCCGAGACGCGCCAGCCGGAGATCGACGAGCTGAACAGGGAGCTCGATGCGCTGCAGGTGAGGATCGCTGCGACCGACGCTGCGATCGCCACGGCGCTGCAGCCGTATCTGCCCGACGCACAGGCGGGCGCTGCCGGCAACTATCCGCCGATCCCGGGGGTCGACCAGGTGGCCCCCGAACTCGACTCGCAGCGCACGGCCCTCCAGGCGGAGTTCGACCAGATCCTGGCGACCCGGACGCAGCTCACGCAGCTCGACCTGAGCGCCAAGCTCCGCATCACGACCAAGGTCGTGCAGCGGGGCAGCGTTCCCACCGAGCCGACCGCCGAGCCCGGCCGCCTGTTGCTCGTGGCCGGTCTGATCGGCGGCTCGTTCCTCGGCCTCGTGCTGTGCGGTCTCGTCACACGCTTGTCGAGCACAGCAGTCGCCGAGGACGAGATCGCCAACGCGCTCGGTGTGCCCGTGTTCGGGCAGCTCCCCAAGTCCAGGGTGGTCGCGCGCAACCGTCGGGCTGCGCTCGAACAGGTTCCGGCGCCCATCGCCACCTTCGTCGACGGGTTGGCCGTCCAGCTCGAGGCGTCGGCGGGTGTTGCGTCATCGCTCACCATCGCCGTGGTGGGGGTCGAGCGGGCATCGGGGGCGACCACGCTCGCCCTCGCGCTCGCGAACCGGTTGGCCATGAACTCGAGTCGTGTCGTGGTGGTCGACGTCGATGTGCGCAACAGCGAGATCACCGATCTCTTCGCTGCTCGCTCGCCTGGCATCGCAGCACTGCTCGCCGACGCCGGCCCCGGTGCCGATGCTGCCGGATCGACACGAGGTGCCCGCAACGGGCGACGCCTCGACCCGTACACGCCGACGCTTGTTCCAGGCGTGCAGGTGGTGGGCGTCGGGAGCCGCGAGACCAACCCGGTCCCGCGCCGCCAGGACGTGCCTCGGCTCATCGCCGCCGCATCGGCGAACGCTCACGTGGTCGTGTTCGACGCCGGGCCGCTCCTCGAGACCGCTGCCACGATCCACCTCGCCAACCTGGTCGATGCCGTCGTGCTCGCGCTGCCCGTCCGCCGGCTCTCGGTGCGGGTCCTCGGCACGGTCGCAGCGCAGCTGCGCGGCCGGCGGGGCGACCTG
>JBEGOE010000215.1:0-8055 GCA_041182165.1 Actinomycetota bacterium | reverse complement strand
CCTGGGACAGATCGCGCGGCAGCGCCGACACCTGTGGCGATTGGAGCACCTCGGCGAGGCGGCTGAGACCCGGCGCGACTCGCTCGATGGGCCCGCTGATCTGTTCGGCCAGGGCGTCCATCGCAGTGATGGAGCGCGTGAGTTGTGGCATGAGGGCGCGTACCGGGGGCTCGACATCGTCGAGCAGCCGGTTCACCCTCGCCGACACGATGTTCAGCTGCTCCATCGCGGCGTTGAAGTTCTCGACCGCCGACAGGAAGTCGTTCACCCCGCGCTGGAACTGCTGGATCGACTTGGTGATGCCGGCGAGCGGGTTGGTGCCCCCGAGCAGGGCGAGCAGATCGCCGAGGCCGGGGCCGGGCAGGGAACTGTCGGACATGCGGGTCACCGTACTCGCTACCCCTGGGTGCCCGACTCCAAGGAGTGTGCATACGCCTCGAGCGGCTCGCAGCTGCACACCAGATGTCGGTCGCCGTAGGCGGCGTCGATGCGCGACACGGGCGGGAAGTACTTGTTCGCTCGAGCGGCGCTGCTTGGGTAAGCGCCGAGGTGGCGGCTGTACGGGCGGTCCCACGCGCCGAGGAGGTCCTCGGTCGTGTGCGGCGCGTGGCGGAGCGGGCTCTGCTCGAGTGGCCATGCGCCATCGCGCACCTGGTCGATCTCGGCCCGAATGGACAGCATCGCGTCGCAGAACCGTTCGATCTCGTGCAGCGTCTCGCTCTCGGTCGGCTCGATCATCAGGGTGCCGGCGACGGGGAAGCTCATCGTTGGGGCGTGGAAGCCATGATCCATGAGGCGCTTGGCGATGTCGTCGACGGTGATGCCGGTGGCCTTGGTGATCGGCCGGATGTCGATGATGCACTCGTGGGCCACACGGCCTGAGGAGTTGGTGTACAGCACCGGGTAGGCATCGTGGAGCCGCGCGGCGATGTAGTTGGCGCTCAGGATCGCTGCGCACGTGGCGTCTCGCAGACCGCTGGCGCCCATGAGGGCGATGTACACCCACGAGATCGGCAGGATGCCGGCCGAGCCGTAAGGCGCCGCGGCGACCGGGCCGACGGCGTCGGCGCCGTGTGGTTCGAGCGGGTGACCGGGCAGGAACGGGGCGAGATGCGCCCGCACACCGATCGGGCCGACGCCGGGCCCGCCACCACCGTGGGGGATGCAGAAGGTCTTGTGCAGGTTGAGGTGGCTGACGTCGGCACCGAAGTGTCCGGGCTTTGCCACGCCCACGAGTGCGTTGAGGTTCGCCCCGTCGACATAGACCTGGCCGCCGGCGTCGTGGACGAGACCGCAGATCTCGGTGATCGCCTCCTCGAACACGCCGTGCGTGGAGGGGTACGTCACCATGATCGCCCCGAGCCGGTCACCGGCCGCTGTGACCTTGGCGCCCAGGTCGTCGAGGTCGACGTTGCCGTGCTCGTCGCATCCGACGACCACCACCTGGAAGCCGGCCATCACGGCGCTCGCGGCGTTCGTGCCATGGGCGCTCGACGGGATGAGGCACACCGTGCGGTCGTGGTCGCCTCTGCTGCGGTGATAGGCCCTGATGGCGAGCAGGCCGGCGAACTCACCCTGGCTGCCGGCGTTCGGCTGCATGCTGACGGCGTCGTAGCCGGTGATGTCGACCAGCATCCGCTCGAGCTGCGCGATCATTTCGCGGTAGCCCTCGCTCTCGTCCTCGGGCCCGAACGGGTGGAGGTTCGCGAACTCGGGCCAGGTGATCGGCAGCATCTCGACCGTCGCGTTCAACTTCATGGTGCACGAACCGAGGGGGATCATCGTGCGGTCGAGTGCGAGGTCGCGGTCGGCGAGGCGGCGCAGGTACCGGAGCATCTCGTGCTCGGTGTGGTAGCGGTGGAAGACCGCCTGCGGCAGGACGTCACCGTCGCGGCGGGTGGGCAGGCCGTCGGGTGCATCGCCGTCGTACGCCATGGTGGGCAGGCCCAGGATCTGCAGCACGTCGAGGACGGTCCGGGGGCGCGACGTCTCGTCGAACGAGATGCCGACGGTGGTCGCGTCGACCGGCCGGAGGTCGTACCCGTGTGTGCGTGCGGTGGCGTGCACCGATGCGGCGTCAGCGACGCGCACCTGGATGGTGTCGAACCACGTGTCGTTCACGACGTCGAGTCCGCCGGCACGGATGGCGGCCGCGGCCATCGTGGTGAGGCGGTGCGTGCGCTCGGCGATGCGTCGCAGCCCCTCCGGCCCGTGCCAGCTCGCGTAGAAGCCGGCGATGTTCGCGAGCAGCACCTGCGCCGTGCAGATGTTCGAGGTCGCCTTCTCGCGGCGGATGTGCTGTTCGCGGGTCTGCAGTGCGAGGCGCAGCGCGGGGCGGCCGGCCGTGTCGGTGCTGACGCCCACGAGGCGGCCGGGCAGTGCACGAGCCGCTCGTTCGCCGGCGGCGATGAAGCCGGCATGCGGGCCACCGAAGCCCATCGGCACCCCGAATCGCTGCGCCGAACCGATCGCGATGTCGGCGCCCAGCGCACCGGGCGGCGGCATCAGCACGCAGGCGAGCAGGTCGGTGGCCACGACGGCGATGCCACCGTGCGCCTGCACCGTCGAGATCGCGTCGCGCCAGTCGGGGAGTGCCCCGGACGAGGTCGGCAGGCTGAGCAGCGCGCCGAAGCATGGCTCGGCCAGTGCATCGACGTCGCCGACGACGAGGTCGATGCCCACCGGCTCGGCCCGGGTGCGCAGGACGGCGACGGCTGTGGATGCGTGTCGTGGTGCACGACGAACCGGTCGCTCGCGGAGGCGGCGCCACCGGCCAGCCGGCGCGCCATCGTCATCGCCTCGGCCGCGGCGGTGGCTTCGTCGAGCAGCGTCGCGTTGGCGAGGTCGAAGCCGGTGAGGTCGGCGCCCATGGTCTGGAACGCCAGCAGTGCCTCGAGGCGCCCCTGGCTGATCTCGGGCTGGTACGGCGTGTAGGCCGTGTACCAGGCGGGGCTCTCGAGCACGTTGCGCTGCACGACCGGGGGCATCACCGTGCCGTGGTAGCCCATGCCGATGAGGCTCGTGCGGAGCACGTTGCGCGATGCGATGCCGCGGATCTCGGCGAGGACTTCCTCCTCGCGGCGAGGGCCTTCCATGGCGAGCGCGTCGGTGGCGAGGATCGAGCCGGGCACGGTCTGGGCAAGGAGCTCGTCGATGCTGCCCGCACCCACGACGGCGAGCATGAGCTGCTGCTCGTCGGGCGTCGGACCGATGTGGCGTCGGGTGAACTCGGCGGCGTCGAGCAGATCATCGAGCGTCGGACGGGCGGACTGGATCATGGAAGCCTCCTGGCGGTGCCGTGGTGCTTCCCCCGCTGTCATCGGAACCTGAGAGCTTCCCGACCCGCACCCGGAGGCGTGGAGTGGTTTCCCCTTCGGCGAGTGACGCACCGCACGCATGGCATGCGGTGACCCCTGCTTTCCAGCGACGCCTGCTCGAACGGTTCGTGAGCCTGAGAGATTCCGGGGAAGGTTGCTCCTTCGGCGTCACCGTGCTGGCGGCACGGTGACTCTCCCGCCCGAGGTTGGTCGGCGTTCGGTCAGACTAGCTCAGCGGGCCGCTGAGTCGGCGCGTCACCGCATTGCGGATCTGGTCGTCGAACGAGCGGATGTGCCCCTCTGCCAGCGCCGCCGCTCGGTCGCTGTCGCCGTTGCGGAGGGCGTCGAGGATCTCGCGGTGCTCGGCGACCGCCTGGCCCATGTCATCGACGTCGGACAGGTACATGTGCCACAGCCGGTCGCTCTGTGCGTACAACATGTCGAGGGTGTCGGTGAGGAAACGGTTGTCGGCGGCTGCCCACACGATCTCGTGACAGGCACGGTCGATCTCGATCAGCTCGACACCCGGGGTGCCCGGTCGTTCGGCTCGCCGGAGCAGCTCGGCCATCTCGTCCCACTGCTCGGTCTTGCCGCGCAGGCAGGCGAGCCGCGTGGCGTACGGCTCGAGGATGGCGCGGGTCTCGTACAGCAGCGAGAGCTCGGACACGTCGATGCCGGACACGTAGACACCACGGCGGGGGAGCACGACCACGAACTGGTCGCGGACCAGCCGTTGCAACGCTTCACGGATGGGTGTGCGTCCCATGCCGAGGCCTGCTTGCAGCTCGTCTTCGCGCACGACGGCGCCGGGCGCGAGGTCGAGGCGGACGATCATTCGTCTGATCTCGTGGTACGCGCGCTCGCTCAGGGACTTGCTCATGGGGTCACTCCCGTGTGATATCGTGAAGATATATCAACTTCGGTCGATTCACAAGGAAACGACCGTCTGCCAGGGGAGTCCCACATGAGCGAAGCGTTCCCGAGCCGCGCCAAGGTCGTCGTCATCGGCGCAGGCATCGTCGGCAACTGCCTGGTCGGCCACCTGAGCCGCCTCGGCTGGACCGACATGGTCCTCATCGACAAGGGCCCGCTCCCGAACCCCGGCGGCAGCACGGGTCATGCCTCGAACTTCATCTTCCCGACCGATCACAACAAGGAGATGGCGTTCCTCACGATCGAGAGCCAGAACCAGTACATCGAACACGGGCTGAACAACACCTGCGGCGGCATCGAGGTGGCACGTGAACCGCAGCGCCTCGAGGAGTTCAAGCGGCGCATGACCTCGGCGAAGGCGTGGGGCATCGATGCCCGCCTCGTCACCCCGTCCGAGATCAAGGAGATGGTCCCGTTCATCAACGAGGACATCCTCCTCGGCGGTTACTACACGCCCAGCGTGTCGGTGGTCGACTCGCTCGCCACGGGCACCGAGATGCGTGACGAGGCCGTCGCCAAGGGTGTGCTGCAGGTGTTCGCGAACACCGAGGTGCTCGACCTCGAGACCGAGGATCGCCCCACCGGTCGCACCGTCACCGCCGTCGTCACCGACAAGGGCCGCATCGAGGCCGAGCACGTCGTGGTGGCCTGTGGCGTGTGGAGCCCGCGCATCGCGAAGATGGCCGGCGCCAACATCCCGCTCACCCCGGCCGTGCACCAGATGGCCGACGTCGGCCCCATCGACATCCTGCAGGAGTCGAACAAGGAGCTCGCGTACCCGATCATCCGCGACATGGACACGTTCTGCTACGAGCGCCAGTCGGCCGGCTCGATGGAGGTGGGCAGCTACGCCCACCGCCCGATCCTGATGCGCCCCGACGACATCCCGTCGATCGAGGCCTCGGCGCTCACGCCCACCGAACTCCCGCTGACGTACGACGACTTCGACCCGCAGCTCGAGCAGGCCATCGAGCTGATGGAGATGCTCGGCGACGCCGAGATCCGCTACGCGATCAACGGCCTCCTGTCGCTCACCCCCGACGCCAACCCCGTGCTCGGCGAGACCCCCGAGGTCCGCAACCTCTGGAGCGCCGCAGCGGTCTGGATCAAGGAAGGCCCCGGCATCGCCCAGCTCGTGGCCGAGTGGATGACCTACGGCTACCCGCACATGTGCGACCCGCACGGCAGCGACATCAGCCGCTTCTACCCGCACGAGAAGACCGAGTGGCACATCAACGCCCGGTGCAACGAGCACTTCAACAAGACCTACGGCATCGTCCACCCGCGTGAGCAGTGGGCCAGCCAGCGCGGCATGCGCCGCAGCCCGTTCTACGCCCGTGAAGAGGCACTCGGCGCAACGTTCTTCGACGCTCGCGGCTGGGAGCGCCCGCAGTGGTACTCGTCGAACGAGCAGCTGATGGCGAAGTTCCCCGACGCCTGCCAGCCGCGTACCCACGAGTGGGACGCCCGCTGGTGGAACCCGGTCACCAACGCCGAGCACCTGCAGATGCGCGAGAGCGTGGGCATGGTCGACCTCACCGCGTTCAACGAGTTCGACTTCGAGGGCCCGCAGGCGTGCGAGTTCCTCGAGTACATGTGCGTGAACAAGGTGGACGTGCCGGTGGGCCGCAGCGTGTACACGCCGCTGCTCACGCCGCACGGTGGCTTCCGTGGCGACCTCACGATCCAGCGCCTCGGCACCGACCACTTCCGCGTCATCACCGGTGCCTTCGACGGTGGCCGCGACCACTACTGGTTCTCGCGGCACCTGGCCGACTTCAACGCCTCGTCCGGTACGGGGAGCGACGGGCCGGTCGTGTTCACCGACCGCTCGCAGGGAATCTGCACGCTCGGCGTGTGGGGCCCGAACGCCGCGGCAACGATGGCGAAGATCACCACCGATGAGACCACGGCCGGTTACGACCTCAGCCAGGACGGCTTCCCGTACGGCGCGGTCCGCGAGGTTCTCATCGACGGCATCCCGTGCACGATGTTCCGCATCAGCTACGTCGGCGAGAACGGCTGGGAGATCTACACCCGCATGGAGCACGGCCTCAAGCTGTGGGACGCCGTGTGGGCCGCTGGCCAGGAGTTCGACGTCATCCCCGTCGGCATCGGCGTGTACGCCGTCACCGGCCGCATCGAGAAGGGGTACCGCCTCATGGGCGCCGAGCTCGAGAGCGAGTACAACCCGGTCGAGGCGGGCCTCGCCCGTCCGAAGGTGAAGGCCGCCGACTTCATCGGCAAGGCCGCCTACCTCGCGGCCCGCGACGAGACGCCGGCTGCGGTCATGTGCACGCTGACGATGGACTCGCAGCGATGCGCCGACGGCTACGACCGGTTCCCCACGGGCGGCAACGAGCCGATCCTCACCCTCGGCGGCGACCGCATCGTCGACGCGAAGGGCCGTGTCTCGCGGGTCACCACCGCGGGAGCCGGGCCGTCGGTCGGCAAGTACCTGCTGCTCGCGTACCTGCCGCCCGAGTATGCCGTCGAGGGCACCAAGCTGCAGGTCATGTACATGAACGAGTGCTACCCAGTCACCGTCGAGCGGGCCGGCGCCACGCCGCTGTTCGACCCGACCGATGCGCGCATGAAGAGCTGAGGAGGCACCGATGCGCGTGCTCGTCTGCGTGAAGCGGGTGCCGGCACCCGGCGCCAAGATCAACATCTCGGCCGACGGCCAGTCGGTCGACACGGCGTACCTCGCGTTCACCACCAGCCCGCACGAGGAGTGCGCGGTGGAGGAGGCGGTGCAGCTGATCGAGCGGCACGGGGGCGAGGCCACCGTGCTCACCCTGGGACCCGGCGAGGCGGAGGAACAGGTGCGCTACGCCGCCAGCCTCGGCGTCGCCAAGGGTGTGCTGTTGCCCACCGACGGCGCCGACTGGGACCCGCAGCGCACGGCCGCAGCCATCGCGTCGGCGATCTCGTCGATCGAGGCGACGGACGGCGCGTTCGACATCATCCTGTTCGGCAACGAGTCGGCCGACTCGGGTGGCTTCCAGGTGGGCGTGCGCGTGGCACGAGCGCTCGGGCGACCGATCGTCAACGGCATCAAGGGGATCGATGTGGGCGACGGCACGCTGCGCGCCCGCCGCGAGTCCGACGCCGGCCTCGAGGTGTACGAGCTGCCGATGCCGGTGGTGCTCGGTGTGAAGGAGGGCATCAACCTGCCCCGCTACCCGACCCTCAAGGGCCGCCTCGCCTCGAAGAAGGCGCCGGTCGACCAGGTGACGCCCGAAGGTGTGCCAGGTGGCCAGCATCTCGTCACCCTGCTGCCCGCCACCGAGCAGCTGAGTGCCACCACCATCCTCGGCCACGGTCCCGACGCGGCAGCCGCCGTGGTCGACGTCCTCGTAGAGCTCGGAGTGCTGAAGTGACCGTCCTCGTCATCGTCGAGCACGACCGTGGCACGCTTGCCCCGGCCACCCTCGAAGCCCTCGCTGCCGCCCGCTCACTGGGCGAACCCGTCCAGGCCGTCACCATCGGCGCCGCCGCCGACGGCCTGGTGGCCGAGCTCGGGCTGCACGGTGCGTCCGTCGTCGTGCAGGCGCATCACGACCTCCTGTCCGACTACGGCCCCGAGGCCTGGGGCGACACCGTGGCGCAGCTGGTGCAACAGCACTCGCCGACCGCTGTCATCGCCACGGGCACCGACCGCGGGAACGAGGTCATGGCCCACGTCGGTGCGGTGGTCGACCTACCGATGGTGGCGAACTGCCTCACCTACGAGCCAGGCACGCCCTGGCAGATCACCCGGGTCCGCTGGGGTGGCTCGCTGCTCGAGCAGTGCGAGCTGCAG
>JBEGOE010000214.1:0-6744 GCA_041182165.1 Actinomycetota bacterium | reverse complement strand
CGAGAACTGAGTCGTCGTCACGCCGTCAGGCGACGGTCGTCGCCTCGTCGTGGCGGCGCAGCGCGTGGACCGATGCCCGAACGCCGTCGTCCTGGCCGTGGTCATTGCGCTCGCGGTCGTGTTCGCGACCATGGTCATGCCCATGATCATGGTGGCGCGTGTTCCCACCGGCCCCGGCCCCCACCGCGACGGGTGCCGCGACGGTGATACGGGCGGTGACGTCGACCGCTGCGTGCGAGGCCCGGGAGGTCCGGGAGAGCGCAGCGCCAACGATCCGTCCGAACAGGTGCTCGAGGGTGTCGAGCATGATCTCGAGGTCGCCGACCACCGTCCAGTTGTCGACGTAGAAGAGGTCGAGGCGCCGGTAGGCATCGAAGCTCGGGCTGTCGCGAGCCTCGACCTGCCACAGTCCGGTGATGCCCGGCTGGACGAGCTCGCGACGGCGGAGCTCGTCGTCGAACTCGACCACCTCGCTGGGGAGGGCCGGTCGCGGCCCGACGATGCTCATCTGCCCGCGGAGCACGTTCAACAGCTGCGGGACCTCGTCGAGGCTGGTCAGCCTGAGCAGGCGACCGACACGGGTGACCCTGGGGTCGACGTCGATCTTGAACAGCGGACCGGATCGCTCGTTGTCGGCCTGGATCTGCTCCATCAGCGCCTCGGCGTCGGGGACCATCGTCCGGAACTTGTAGACGGGGAACAGCACACCGCGCCGGCCGACCCGCGGCTGCTTGAACAGCACCGGTCCGCGGTCGGTGACCTTGATCGCGATGGCGACCGCTGCGAGCAGTGGAGCCAACAGCACCAGCACCACCGAGCTGACGACGACGTCGATGCAACGCTTGACGAGGTGATCCCTCCAGCGGGGCTGTGATGCCTCGAGGTAGATCATCGGTTCGCGTGCGAGGTGCAACTGTCGCAGGCGCTGGACGTCGAACCCGGCGAGGCCGTTCGAGATCTGGACGTGCACGCCACGCCGCTGGAGGCGCTTGACGATGGTGGTGATGTCGGGGTCCTCCGACGCCGCTGCGCTCAGCACCACGCCCGTCACGGCGAGTTCGAGTGCCACGCGTTCGGCGTCGCCGATCGGGCCGAGCCAGAGCTTGCCCAGGCCGTTCCGGTCGGCGCTCGGCCGGTCGCCCAACACGCCGACGACCCTCGCCCCGTAGTCGGGATGGTCGGCCATGAGCGAGACGATGCGAGCAGCGTGCGCCCCGGCGCCGATCACCAGGACGTCACGGCCTCGAGCGCCACCCTGCCGCGAGGCCCGCAGAACGCTGCGGAACACGGCACGCTCGGTCACGAGCAGCACCAGCATGCCGAGCGAGCCGATGAGGACCTCGGTGGTGAGGATGACGGTCTTGACGTTCGAGAACAGCAGACGGTCGAGCACGATCAGCGCCAGCGCGGTGTAGAGGGTCGAGCGAGCGATGAGTCGCACCTCGATCGAACGCACGGCGCAGAGCCGAGACAGGTAGAGCCCCTCGTAGCGCATGATGAGCCCGGCGGAACCGATGGCGATCAGGCCGACGAACATGCTCTCCGCCGGCAACCGTTCCGAGCCGCCGACGGTGACGAGCAGCGGCAGCCAGGCCAGGATGAGCATGCAGAGGTCAGCGAGGAACAGCGTGCCCTTGAGGCCCCGTGAGTCGCTCGCCGCCCGCCGCATTGCCGAGGACCGTACTGGTGGTGTTGGTTCGCGCCAATGGAACGAATGGCCCATTGGTGGCAAGACTCCGGCAAGGCGACTCCCGGTGGTGGGGCGTTCGTCGCGGGGTGTGTGCGACGTTGACGGCGACGACACGAACGGCCGCGACAGAGAGGATGATCATGCACTCGCATGTATGATCATGCGATGCAACGCCGTCGTGCGGGAATCATCGGAGCGTCCGGGTACACGGGGGTCGAGCTGCTTCGGCTGTGCGCGCAGCACCCCGACCTCGAGGTGGTGTACGCCACCGGTGACACGCAGGCGGGCACGTTGGCGGCTTCGCTCTACCCGAGCTTGTCGGCTGCGTACCCGCGTCTGGTCTTCGAGTCGTTCGACATCGAGCGTGCGGCCGGGCTCGATGTCGTGTTCCTGGGTCTGCCGCACGAGGCCAGCATGGCGCTCGCACCGCAGCTCGTCGGACGCGTCGGGTGCGTCGTCGATCTCTCGGCGGCCTACCGCCTGCGCGACGCGTCGCTGTACCCCCGCTGGTACGGCTTCACCCACGACCAGCCCGAGCAGTTGGCAGCCGCCGCCTTCGGGTTGCCCGAGCTCTTCCGCGAGCAGCTCCTCGGCGCCTCGCTGATCGCCACCCCCGGTTGCCACGTCACAGCGGCGTCGCTCGCTCTCGAGCCGCTCGTCCGCAACGGCCTCATCCGGCACGACGGCATCATCGTCGACAGCAAGACCGGCATCAGTGGAGCGGGCAGGGCATTGAAGCACGGCTCGCTGTTCTGTTCGGCTGACGAAGATCTCCAGGCGTACGGGCTCCTCGATCATCGGCACACGCCCGAGATCGAGCAGGTCATCAGCACGTCCCTCGGTGACGAGCGGTGCAGCGTCCTGTTCACCCCGCACCTGGCGCCGCTCAACCGGGCGATCCTCGCCACGTGCTACTCGCGTCCGGCAGGGCCGGTCAGCACCTCGGCGCTGCTCGATGCGATGACCGAGGCATATCGGGACGAACCCTTCGTGGTGGTGTCCGAGGCGTCACCGTCCACCAAGGCATGCCTCGGGACGAACACCGCATTCGTCACCGCTCGCTACGACGAGCGCACCGACACCGTCCTCACCATCTGTGCCATCGACAACCTCTGCAAGGGAGCGAGTGGCGGAGCGATGCAGGCGGCGAACGTAGCGATGGGCCTCGACGAGACAGCTGGCCTGCAGCGCGTGGGGTTGTACCCGTGAGCCCCGCCGACGGCATGCGGGCAGGGGAGCGCGCTGCGGTGCTGCTCGAGGCGCTGCCCTACATCCAACGGTTCACCGGCCAGGTCGTCGTCGTGAAGTACGGCGGCAATGCGCTGGCCGGGTCGAGTGACGGTGATGCGCTGGCACTGTTCGCGCAGGACCTGGTGCTCATGCGCGCCGTCGGCATGCGGCCCGTCGTCGTGCACGGCGGCGGCCCGCAGATCTCGGACCTGATGAGCCGGCTCGGCAAGGTCACCGAGTTCCGCAACGGACTGCGTGTCACCGACGCCGAGACCGTCGACATCGCCCGCATGGTCCTCATCGGTCAGGTGAACCCGCAGATCGTGTCGGCCATCAACGTCCACGGCCCCATCGCCGTCGGTGTGTCCGGCGAGGATGCCGGCCTCATCAGCGCCACGGCCCGCGATCCCGAGCTCGGCTTCGTGGGTGACGTCGAAGCGGTCGACCCGACCCTGCTGACCGGCCTCGTGGCCGACGGCTTCATCCCGGTGGTCGCCACCATCGGCACCGATCCGACCGGACAGGCGTACAACATCAACGCCGACACGGTGGCAGGGGCGATCGCCGAGGCGCTCGGCGCCGAGAAGCTCGTGTACCTCACCGACATCGAGGGCCTGCGCCGCGTGGTCACCGACCCGGCCAGCCTCATCCGGCAGACCACCCCGGACGAGCTCGATGCGCTCATCGCCGAGGGCATCATCGCCGGGGGCATGATCCCGAAGGTCGACAGCTGCGTCCAGGCGGTGCGCAACGGCGTGCGGCGAGCGCACGTCCTCGATGGCCGCATTCCACACGTGCTGCTGCTCGAGCTGTTCACCGACGAGGGCATCGGCACCATGGTCCGATCGCCTGACGACACCCCAAACCCCACCTCGAAGCCCACCTCGCCCACCGTGCCCGGCTCAGCGTCGGCAGCCCGATCCGATCAGGAGGTCCGCTGATGGCGGCCCACGCGTTCCCCACCGATGCAGCCGGAGCCAGTTGCCCCTTCATGCCCGTCTTCGGGCCGCCGCAGGTGATGTTCGTCCGGGGTGCCGGCACCGAGCTGTTCGACAGCGACGGCAAGCGCTACCTCGACTTCCTGTGCGGGCTCGCCGTCACGTCGCTGGGTCACGCCAACCCGGCCGTCACCGAGGCGATCACGCATCAGGCCGGCCGTCTGCTGCACGTCAGCAACTTCTTCACCAACGACATGGCCACTCGCGCTGCGCTCGATTTGCGAGCGCTGCTCGCCGAGACGACGGGTCACGACGGCCAGGTGTTCTTCTGCAACTCGGGTGCCGAGGCCAACGAGGCGGCGCTGAAGCTGGCACGGAAGTTCGGTGGTCGCGGCCGGCACGTGGTCGTCAGTGCCTTCGGGAGCTTTCACGGCCGCACGCTCGCGGCGCTCGCCGCCACGGGCCAGCCGGCCAAGCACGAGCCGTTCTTCCCGATGCCCGACGGCTTCCGGCACGTCGCCTTCGGCGACCTCGACGAGCTCGAGCGTTCTCTCGACCCGTCCGTGGCCGCGGTGCTCATCGAGACCGTGCAGGGTGAGGGCGGCGTCGTCCCCGCCGATGCCGAGTACCTGCGCGGCCTTCGCCGCATCTGTGACGAGCGCGGGATGCTGCTGATGGTCGACGAGGTACAGACCGGCTTCGCCCGAACGGGGGAGTGGTTCGGGTTCCAGCACGCCGGCATCCAGCCGGACGTGGTCACCATGGCGAAGGCGATGGGCAACGGCTTCCCGGTCGGGGCCGTGTGGGCCCGTACCGAGGTGGCTGCGTCGTTCGTGCCCGGCGATCACGGCAGTACCTACAGCGGCACCGCCATTGCCACGGCGGTCGTCAGTGCCGTCATCGCCGAGATGCGTCGCATCGATGCGCCCGCCCTGGCGGCCGAGCGCGGCGCGTACCTGCGCGCGGCGCTCGAGGCGATCCCCGCAGTGCAGTCCGTGCGCGGCCAGGGCCTGCTGCTCGCCGCCGAACTGGGCGAGGGCGCCGACGCGAAGGCGGTGTACACCGAGCTCCTCCGCCGTGGCCTCGTCACGAACCCCGTCACCGCGACTGCGTTGCGGCTTGCCCCGCCGATCACCGTCTCCGTCGCCGAGATCGACGAGGCAGTGGCTCTCATCGCCGAGGTGCTCGCGTGAGGCATCTGCTCGACATCACCGACCTCGACCCGTCCGACCTCGCCGTCGTCCTGCAGCTCTCGGAGTTGCCGATCGCTGCGCTCGGGCGCCCGCTCGACGGACTCGGTGCGGCGCTCATCTTCGAAAAGCCGTCCACCCGCACCCGGCACAGCACCGAGATGGCCGTGGTCCAGCTCGGTGGCCATCCGGGGTCCACCCGCGGCGAGGAGATCGGGCTCGACGTCCGCGTGCCGGTCGAGGATGTCGCGCGCATCCTTGCCGGCTATCACGGCGTCATCGCGGCCCGGGTGTTCGCGCACTCCACGGTGGAACGGATCGCTGCGGTCTCGTCGGTGCCCGTGGTGAACCTGCTGTCCGACCGCAGCCACCCGCTCCAGGGCCTCGCCGACCTCCTCACCATGCAGCAGGCGCTCGGCGGCCTGGCGGGCCGGACGGTCGCCTACGTGGGCGACCACAACAATGTGTCCCGGTCGCTCGCCGAGGGCGCTGTGATGCTCGGCATGCACGTCCGCCTCGGCTGCCCGTCCGGGTACGACGTCTCCGACGACGAGCTGGCACGCCTCGATGCGCTCGGCCCCGGCACGATCGACCAGTCGGTCGATCCGTCGGTCGCGGTCGAGGGGGCCGACGTGGTGCACACCGACACCTGGACATCGATGGGTCGCGAGTCCGAGAAGGCCGAGCGCCTCGAGATCTTCTCCCGGTACCAGGTGAACGCCACACTCATGGCGGGGGCTGCGCCGGGCGCCTCGTTCATGCACTGCCTGCCCGCATACCGCGGCTCGGAGGTCACCGCCGACGTCATCGACGGTGACCGGTCACTCGTCATCGTTCAGGGGCACAACCGGATGCACACCGCACGCGGCGCCCTCGCCTTCCTCCTCGGAGCCCGCCCGTGACCACGAAGGTCCAACGTCAGCAGACCATCGCCCGGCTGATCGCGATGCATCCCATCACCAGCCAGCCTCAGCTCCTCGACCTTCTCGCCGGCGAAGGGCTCAGTGCCACCCAGGCCACCGTGTCGCGCGACCTCGACGACCTCGGCGCCGTGAAGGTGCGAGTGCCCGGGGGCGAGACCGTCTATGCGATCCCCGAGTACGAGCCGGCGCGCATGGCGCCGCACGACCACCTCCGGCGCGTCATGGGTGAGTGGGTCGCCGAGGTCCGATCGTCGGGCAACCTGGTCGTGCTCCGCACACCGCCGGGCTGTGCCCACGTGGTGGGTTCGGCGCTCGACCGTTCGAACCTCGAGGGCTTGCTGGGCACGGTGGCCGGTGACGACACGCTGCTGCTCGTGGCCGACGAGGAGATCGGTGGCCCGGCCATGGTCGAGCTGCTCCGCGACCTGGCAGGGCTGTCATGAGTGGCACGGATGCACCGGGCGCCGCGCACGACGACGGGCACGACGACGGGCGCACGCTCTGGCACGGCCGGTTCGAGGGGGGGCCGGCGGCCGAGCTGATGGCCTACACCGAGAGCCTCTCGTTCGACCGCCGCCTCTGGCCCGATGACATCGAGGGCTCGCGCGCCCACGTGCGGGGGCTCGCCCGAGCGTCGATCATCACCGAGGCCGAGCGTGACGCCGTGCTGGCAGCGCTCGATCAGGTGGCCACGGAGATGGCGGACGGCACGTTCGCGTTCCTGCCGTCCGACGAGGACATCCACACGGCCGTCGAACGTCGGGTCACCGAGC
>JBEGOE010000213.1:0-5626 GCA_041182165.1 Actinomycetota bacterium | reverse complement strand
CGCCGATGAGACCTGGCTCCTGGCGGCCCGGGCACACCACCTCCGCCGATGGGAGGTGGCGCGCACCGACTATCCCGCCGGCAAGCCCGGCTACCTCCGCTGGAAGCGCGACCAGCGTCAGCGGCACGCCAGGGACATCGCCGTGCTGCTGGCCGAGGTCGGCTACGACGAGGCCACGATCGAGCGCGTCCAGTCGCTCGTGCGGCGCGACAACCTGGCCACCGATGCCGGGTCGCAGGCCATCGAGGATGCTGCCTGCCTGGTGTTCCTCGAGACACAGCTCGCCGACGTGTCGAAGCAGCTCGAGCGCGACCACCTGATCGACGTGCTCCGCAAGACCGCGCGCAAGATCAGCCCGTCCGGTGCTGCTGCGATCGCACGGATCCCGCTCGGCGACGCCGAGCGCCAGTTGCTCGCCGACGCCCTCGGCTGAACCGGCCTCAGTGGATCGTGACCGTGCCGGCGTTGCCGTCGACGGTGATCATCGCCCCGTCCGGGATCCGCTGGGTCGCATCGGCCACCGACACCACGCAGGGGATGCCGAGATCGCGCGACACGATCATCGCGTGGCTACCCATCGCACCCACGTTGACCACCGCTGCGGCGGCCGGGACGAACAGCGGCACCCATGACGGATCGGTGTTCGGCGCGATGAGGATGTCGCCGGGCTCGAGCTCGCTCGGATCGGTGGGGTCGAGGATCACCCTCGCCCGCCCCGTGGCGACGCCACCGGATCCGGCCGAGCCGTGCAGCACCGTGCCGGCGATCTCGTGGGCCACCTGACGCGAATCCTTGCGCGGCCAGGTCGACACCGGCGGCACGACCTTGTCGATCGCGAACGGCGGCTCGAGGTCGTACAGCGACCGGTGGAACACCTCCCGCTCGCGCACCAACTGCCCGAACCGAGCCGGCTCCTGGCGCAGCTCGTCGAGCTCGTCGGCCAGCAGCATGTACACCTGCTCGCGACGGTCGAACAGCCCGCGCTCGACCCAGCGACGGCCGAGCTCGAGCATGCACATCCGGATCTCGCCGACGAGTTTGATGCAGTTCGTCTTGTACCGCTCACGCCCGGCGAGGAACAGCTCTGACGAGCGCATCGCCGCCTCGAACAATCCGAGCGTCTCGGCGTCGCCGGCCAGTCGCTCGCGGATCTCGGCGCTCAGCCGGTCGCGTTCGGCCACCGACGCGGCGTGACGGGTGAGCGGCGAACGCGTCTCGTCCGACACCCGCATCCGGTCGATCGCCGCCAGCGCCACCTCGGGGTAGGGCTCCCATGCCTTCGCATTGAGGTCCCACTCCCCCGGCCCACGCGAGCCGTACTGGAACAGGAACTCGTCGAACCGGTCGAGGAACACGCGGGCGTCGTCACTGCCCGAGTCGCGCAGCCGCCCCAACAACCCGTCGATGCCCGCAGCGAAGGCGGCATCGATCTCGGCGCTCGCGCGGGCGATCCGCGACAACTGCCACATCTCGAACGACGGCTTCGCCGAGTCGACCTCGATGCCGGCCAGCAGGCGGATCGTCATCGTCGGGTCACCGAGGCCGTCGCACACTGCGCCCAGTGCACCCGGCCCGATCGAGGCGAAGCTCGACGCCACCATGCCCGACTCCATCGCCGGCTGCAGGTACGCCATCACCGACCGGGCCCGGGCCACGAGCAGGCCGTCGTTGAGCCTCGTCAGGTCGGGGCGGGTGGCGCGCAGGGTGTCGGCGTTCTCCTTGTCGCGATCGAGGTCGGGGAGCTCGGTGACGGTCATCACCCAGGCCATCTTCTCGGCCAGCGCCGCCTCGTGCTTCGGCGACTCGTGCCAGTCCTGTGCCTCGTACGGCGGCACGTCGGCACGGTCGTCGAAGAACGCCTTGTCGATGAGCTCCGGGGTGACCCCGGGCATGCGGGCACCGAGCAGTCGGGTCAGCGACAGCGGGTTGTAGAAGTAGCCGCCGAAGCAGCCGAAGTCGTCGGGGTGGTTGGGATCCTCGAATTCGTCCCAGTCGAGGACGCCACACCAGATGTACGCGTCACGGAGGCCCTTCATGACAGCCGGCTGCCAGTAGAAGGTCCACATCAGCGGCGTCACCGGGTCCGGCAGCACGTCGGCTGCGTTCCCACGCGTCCACGCCGGGAAGCGCTGCCCGACGGGTGTGTCGATGATCCAGGTGGTGTCCACGGTTCCCCTGTCCTGGCGCCGGCCCCACGGCGGCGCTCCGGGGATCATGCCAGGTCGGTGGCCGGCCGGACCGGGTCAGGCGAGCTTCTCGACGAACGACTCGAGCTGGCGCAGGTTGCGCACCTCGAAGACGCCATCGGTGTGCGTGCCGTACTCGCCGACGATCGAGTCGCCGGTGTTCCAGTAGCTCTTCGGCTCGGGGTTCAGCCAGTAGACGTGCCGGGCCTTGGACTGCATCTCCTTGATGACCCAGCTCTGGCTCGCGTGGTAGTTGTTGCGGGCGTCGCCCAGCAGCAGCACGGTGGTCTTCGGACCGATGCCCTTGCCGTAACGCTCCCAGAACACCTCGAAGGCATGGCCGTAATCGCTGTGACCGTCGACCCACACCACGTCGGCCTCGGTGTTCACCCGGTGCACGGCCTCTTGGACGTCCTCCGTGCTCTTGAAGAAGTCGGTGACCTCGTCGATGCCGTCGATGAACACGAACGAGCGCACCTTCGAGAACTGGCCTTGCAGCGCGTACACGAGCATGAGCGTGAATCGGGCGAACGCAGCGACCGACCCGGAGATGTCGGCGATGACCATCAGCTCGGGCTTGGCCGGGCGGGGGTACTTGAACTTCGGCTCGGCGGGCACACCGCCGTAGCTGAGCGAGTGCCGCACCGTGTTGCGAAAGTCGAGCGGGCCCTTTCGTCCGTGGCGGCGCTTGCGAGCCAGGCGGGCGGCGAGCTTACGGGTGAGCGGACCGAGCGCCTTCTTCAGGTTTTGCATCTCGTCGCGCGACGCATGCATGAACTCGACGTCTTCGGGCAGCGGCTTGCGGAGCGTCTTGGCCATTGCCTCGGCGCCACGGTCGGCGACGAGCCGGCGACGGATCTCGGCCTCGATCTCTTTCTTGAACTGCTCGATGCGGTCGGAGTACTCGTCTTTCTCGAGGCGCTCCTCGAGCGGGGTGAGCTCGCCGCCCACCTGCTGCTTGCTCGCCTCCATCAGCTTGTCGAGCATGCCGTCGAGGTCGAGGTTCCGCAGCGTGCGGTACAGGTAGTACGTGCCACCGACGGGACGGCCCGGCTCCATGCCGGCGAAGCGTTGCACCGACTGCTTTGCCAGCGCCCGCATCATCGCCTGATCACCGTTCATGAGCGCGTTCATGAGCATCTGGGCCATCTCTTCGGGCGTCATCGAGTCCATCGACCCACCCGCGGCACCCTTGCCCTCACCCTGGCGCATCTGCTCTTGCATCTCGCGCCACATCTCGTCGAGGTCGGACTCGTCGCCGTCGGCGATCTTGTACTCCGGGCCGCGCAGGCTGAAGTACACCTCGAACACGGTCTCGAACGCGCGCCAGTGGGCGTTGTTCTTCACCATGGTCGCGCCGAGGGCGTACTTGAACGCCTCGCGGTCCTCGATCGGGATGTGCTGGAGCGCCTCCATCGCGTCGAGGTTCTCCGTCAGCGACACGGGCAGCCCGGCGTTGCGGAGTTCGACGACGAAGCCGGCGAGAAGGTCGAGCATGACGTGCTCCGCCGACTACTTGTCGACGCTCAGTTCCTTCGCCGCCTTGGCGATGTCGGTCTGGTACTTGAGCAGGATGTGGAGGGTCTCCTTGGCCTGCTGCGCCTCGATGTTCTCGATGCCGAGCAGCACGAGCGTGCGGGCCCAGTCGATCGTCTCGCTGACCGACGGCGCCTTCTTCAGGTCGAGCTGGCGGATGCTGCGCACGATGCGGGCGATCTGGTCGGCCAGGTTCTCGGTGACGCCGGGAACCTTGGTGAGGACGATCTCCTTCTCGCGCTCCATGTCGGGGTAGTCGACGTGGAGGAAGAGGCATCGGCGCTTCAGCGCCTCACTGAGCTCGCGGGTGTTGTTCGAGGTGAGGAACACCATCGGGATCTGCTTGGCCGTGATGGTGCCGAGCTCGGGGATCGACACCTGGTACTCGGACAGGATCTCGAGCAGCAGCGCCTCGGTCTCGACCTCGACGCGGTCGACCTCGTCGATCAGCAGCACCACCGGGTCGTCGGCGCTGATCGCCTCGAGCAGCGGGCGGGTGAGGAGGAACTCGTTGCTGAAGATGTCATCGCTGATCTCACCCCAGGACTCGCTGCCGCGGTCGGCCTGGATGCGCAGCAACTGCTTCTTGTAGTTCCACTCGTAGAGCGCCTTGCTCTCGTCGAGGCCCTCGTAGCACTGGAGGCGGATGAGTCGCGAGCCGGTCGCCTCGGCGATCGACTTGGCGAGCTGCGTCTTGCCGGTGCCGGCTGGACCCTCGACCAGGACGGGCTTGCCCAGCCGGTCGGCCAGGAATGCCACACCGGCGATGCCTTCGTCTGCCAGATAGTTGACGGCCTTCAGCCCATCACGGACCTGCTGGACGCTCTCGAAACGGTCACCCATGCACGGCACCCTACAAGTCCTCTTGACCGCCGGGTCAATCGGGCGACGCCCATCATCCCGCGCGCCGGCCGTTCGTGAGGTTGCAGCCGGACGGCACCGTTGGAACCGCACGGAGGTCGTGCTTCGTGAGGCTCAACCCGCCCCGGGCGGTCGGGAGCGCATGGAACGCAGCCGAGCATCGTGGATGGCGACGAGCTCGGCAGTGACCTCGTGCGTGGATCGTCCAGCCACCGGGGAGCGGGATCGTGTGCTGGCGCACGAGCCCATCCACACCTGACGCACGGAGTGCGTCGTACAGGCGCATCTCGAGGTGCGAGTCGACCGGCTTCAGCCATGCGGGGCGCGACCCCACCACGCGACCGAACCGGGACGAGCCGGGACGAGCCGGATGGCAGAGGCGACGGCCGGTGTCATGCAGGGTCTGGATCGTGCACCAACTCCGATCGAGGATCTGCTCGATGATCGACTCGAGGTCGAGGTCGCTCACCTCGCTCGCGATGTCGAATGCGAGGCGAGGCGGGCTGACGACGCGAATGCCGTCTGGCCGCAGGACCACGTCGACAGGATCGAGCGCATTGCAGCGTCGCAGTCGGACATCGGGTGCCGAGATCGAGTTTGCGCCGTGCGGCACGCGCACGTCGACCCGATCAGCGGGCGGCATGCGACGGACAGCCCAGAGTCGACCGGCAGCAGCCCCGGTGATGACGGCCCGTGGGTCGGCGAGGCAGATCCCGAGCGAACGCGACTCGAGCGTCACGGGTGCGGAGCGAGCGTGGTACACACCCCGATGGATCGGGACGATGATGCCATCGCCGATGAGCGCAACGCGTTGGTGCCGCGAGACGCCGAGTTGATCGAGGCGCGAGTCGTCGACGACGCCGTGGAACAGGCGGAAGTGCTCCGCAAGGGCGGCTGTGTAGGCCGGCATCGTGGACCTCGGGCGGTGAGAGTGGCACGCCGGGGGAAGCCCGCCTGACGGTATCGGCCCCATTGCCCATCCGTCCGTGTGCTTCGACCCGCCCAGAGCGGTCCGAAGTTCACGAAGCCCTCGGGGCCGGGTG
>JBEGOE010000212.1:0-7652 GCA_041182165.1 Actinomycetota bacterium | reverse complement strand
CGGCGCCCCCCGACGACCGTCAAGGGGTCCCTTACTTGCCGCCGTCGCGGGTACCGGTCTCCCGGGTCTCCCACACCGACTGGGTCGCTGCGAGGAGCTCGTCGTTCAGCGCGACGTAGGGCACCTGGCCCTCGCCGGCACCGACGAGGGAGACGAGGCCCTCATTGACGTAGAAGTCGACGAAGGCCTCGAGAGCCGGGTTCGCCTCGAGGGCCGGAACGCTCACGTAGATGTAGAGCAGGCGGGCGATCGGGAACTCACCGCTGGCGATGGTCTCGGGCGTGGCCTCGATGCAGCCGTTGCCGCCATCGATCTGGAGCGGCTTGACCGTGTCGAGATTCTCCTCGACGAAGGCGAAGCCGACCCATCCGAGCGAGGTCGGGTTGGCGGAGATCCCCTCGATGATCACGTTGTCGTTGGGGCTGGCGGTGTAGTCGGGACGCACGTTGGCGTCTTCCACCCCGAGCGCTCCGCCGACTTCTTCGATCACGAGCTCGACGAATGAGTCGAAGGTTCCCGACTCCTCACCGGGAGCGGTGACCGTGAGCGATGCATCCGGGTAGGGCGTGTTGACCGCACCGAGGTCGGTGACCGTGGCGGCGTAACCGTCGGCCAGCGCCGTGGCGTCGGCCCAGTTGTTGATCCCTGTCGCGTCGGGGCCGAGGAGCGCATACAGGTCGACGAACGACAGGCACTCGACGGCGGTGTTCTCGACCGAGGTGATCGGCGAGAGACCGTCGACGGCGACGACGAGCTCGATGAACTCGACACCGTTGGCCTCGCAGGTCTCCACTTCAGACCCCTTGATCGGTCGCGATGCATCGCTGATGTCGGCCTCACCTGCGCAGAACTGGGCGAATCCATCACCGGTGCCCGGACCCTGGACGGTCACAGCCACGCCCGGGTTGGCATCGGCGAACGCATCACCTGCGGCGATCGAGATCGGCTCGACCGTCGATGACCCGGTCACGAAGATGCTGCCCGACAGCTCGGCTGCAGGTGCGGTGGTCTCGGCCGCAGGTGCGGTGGTCTCGGCCGCAGGTGCGGTGGTGGTAGCGGCCTCGTCGTCGTCGCCGCATGCTGCGACCAACAACGAGAGGCTGATGACGCTGGCCAGTGCCAGGCGCCGCTTGGAGGTGTTCACGTTGACTGTCTCCTTGTGTTCATCAGGGTACGAACACGACGCAACGTAGGAAGCTCAGATGGCGCGGATCCCGACACTGATTGAACGGAAGATGAACGAGAACGGAAGGAACGGCCAACTGAATGGCGGACCTCAGCGGCGCTGCTTCGCAGTGACCCACTGGTAGAAGCGCGCCTGCGCATCGCCGTCGGAGAACGACGCCGGCCCGCACCGGTGCCACTGGCCGGCTGCGTCGAGCTCCCAGCGCACCGTGTCGTCCGAGAACAGGGACGCGAAGACCTCGTCGAGCCAGAACTGGTGCTTCGGATGCGTCACCGGCACCATCACCTCGACACGGCGGTCGAGGTTGCGCGGCATCCAGTCGGCCGAGCCGATCAGGTAGAGCGGCCGGTCGGCCTCGCCGTCGGAACGCTGGTCGCCGTGCCGGAACCAGATGAGCCGTGAGTGCTCGAGGTAGCGCCCGAGCTGTGATCTCACCGTGATCGTCTCACTGAGGCCCGGCACCCCGGGCACGAGGCAGCAGATGCCCCGGATGACGAGGTCGATGCGAACCCCGGCCTGCGAAGCGGCGTACAACGACCGGATGACGCCCTCGTCGGCGAGCGAGTTGAGCTTCACCTTGATGTGCCCCTCGGCCCCGTAGGCGGCCTCGTGGTCGATCAGATCGGAGAGCTGGTTACGCATCTCCTTGGGGGCCACCAGCAGTGTGCGGTAGTCCTGGGTTCGGCTGTAGCCGGTGAGGTGGTTGAAGAGCTGCGTGACATCGGCGCCCACGTCGGGGTCGCAGGTGATGAAGCCGACGTCCTCGTAGAGGCGTGCCGTCTTGGAGTTGTAGTTGCCGGTGCCGATGTGGCAGTAACGGCGCAACCCGTCGTCATCGTTGCGGACCACGAGCACGCACTTGGCATGGGTCTTCAGCCCGACGAGCCCGTACACGACGTGCACCCCCGACCGTTCGAGCGCCTTCGCCCAGCTGACGTTCGTGGCCTCGTCGAAGCGCGCCTTCAGCTCGACGAGCACCGCCACCTGCACACCGCGCTCGGCGGCCCGCATGAGGCTGCGAGCGATCGGGCTGTCACCGCCGGCGCGGTACATCGTCATCTTGATCGACTGCACCTTCGGATCGTCGGCGGCCTGGGCGATGAAGCTCTCGACGCTGCTCGCGAAGCTCTCGTAGGGGTGGTGCACGAGCAGCGGGCGCTCGCGGATGACCGAGAAGATGCTGCGCTCAGCGTCATCGGCGGCCGCGATGCGGCCAGCGGTGACCGGCGGCCACAGGGTGTCCTTCAGCTCGGGGCGCGGCAGGGACGCCAGCTGGAACAGGCACGTGAGGTCGAGGATCGTGGCGTGGTACGACACGTCCCCCGGCTCGAGCTCGAGCTCGCGGACCAGCAGCTCGACCATCTCGGCGCTCATGCCGGCCTGCGCCTCGAGGCGCACCGCACGACCGAAGCGCCGTCGGCGGAGCTCGAGCTCGACGGCGGCGAGGAGGTCATCGGCCTCCTCGTCCTCGAGGGTCAGGTCGGCGTTGCGGGTGACCCGGAAGGGGTAACACTCCTCGACGACCATGCCCGAGTACAGCTGGTGCATGTGCGCCGAGATGATCTGCTCGACCGGCACGAACCGGCGGCCGCCCGCGAGTGCCACGAGCCGCGGGAACACGTTCGGCACCTTCACCCGGGCGAACCGACGCTCGCCGGTGTCGGGGTCGGTGATCATGGCGGCCAGGCTGAGCGCCAGGTTCGAGATGTAGGGGAACGGGTGCGCAGGGTCGACCGCAAGCGGCGTGAGGACCGGGAAGATCCGTCGTTCGAAGACCTCGGCGAGCTCGAGCCGTTCGAAGACCTCGAGCTCGGACCAGTCGACGACCTCGATGCCGTTGCGGGCCAACTCGGGCATGAGCGCACCGAGCAGCATGCTCTCCTGGCGGACGACCATCGCCCCCACCGCCTCACCGATCGCGGTGAGCTGTTCGGTGGGCGACAGCCCGTCGGGCGCCGGCGCCGTGACCCCGGCCGCCACCTGGTCCTTGAGGGCGGCGACGCGGACCTGGAAGAACTCGTCGAGGTTGCTCGACGCGATCGCGCTGAACTTGACCCGCTCGAGCAGTGGGATGCCCGGCTCGGCGGCAAGAGCCAGCACTCGATCGTTGAACTGCAGCCAGCTCAGCTCTCGGTTCAGCAGATGGCCGGTCATGGGCGGGCGGGGATCAGTCGGATTCGGGGATGCCCAGGTCCCACTCGATGCCGATGCGCTCGCGCTCGGCGTCGCGGATGATGCGCTCGCGGTTGCGGCGGAACTGCGGGTCGTCGCGGGGCAGCAGGACGAGGCGGGCGAGGACGCGGGCACGGAAGTCGTCGACGACCTGGCGGTCGCCGTAGTCGCCGTAGACCTCCCAGTGGGGCGAGACCGGGCCGAGGTAGACGATGCGAGCGTGGGCCCGCGGCGGCTCGTTGGCGATGTCGGTCATGTTTCCTCGATTTCGATGCCGGGCACTGTGGCGGCGGGCAGTGTACCGGGACGATCGGAAGCGTGGCTCCGGGCCCGCCCCAGTGCTAGCGTTCGGTTCGAACCGGGAACCATCCACCCCCCGCCCGGCGTCGAATACTACGACGTCGAGTTGTGATGGTTGCCGGGGTCCTTCGGGGCTTCGTGCGGGCGCACAACTCCCTGCGACTTGGTCGCGGGCACAGAAGGAGAAAACGCCATGCAGCCGAACGAGACCATGTCCGGCCTCACGATCACCACAGCCGCCAACCCTGTTCCGCCCGATGTCGATTCGGTGACGGCATGGATGAGCGCCGGCAACTGTCGCAACTACCCGCCCGCCGTGTTCTTCCCGAGCGACGGTGTCGGTGTCGACCGCGCCCGGAAGATCTGCGTCGACTGCCCAGTCCTCGGCCAGTGCCTCGAGTACGCGCTCGATCAGCGGATCGAGCACGGCGTGTGGGGCGGGTGCAGCGAGCGCGAGCGTCGCCGCATCCTCAAGCGCCGCCGGAACGCCGTCGCCTGACACCGAAGGGCACGCACCGCGACCCGAGCACCGGAACCCCGGACGCGACGAAGGGCGCCGTCACAACGAGTGAACGTGGGTGGCGGCGCCCTTCGTGCTGTTCGGTCAGCTCGGGCTGTCGGGCTTCGCAGAGCCGTCCTTCTCGCCCTCGGCGAGACCGGACTTGAACTCCTGCTGGGCCTTGCCCAGGTTCTTCGCGAGCTTCGGCAGTTGCGATCCACCGAACACGACGAGGACCACGACGAGCAGGATGATCAGTTCGGGAGCGCCGAAGTTCATGCCAGCACCCTACCAGGGCACATCGGCGCGACCTGTCGGGTTGACACGATTTGGATCAGGTGGGCCGGTGGTCGAACGATGGCCGGGCAGAGTCGAGGATCAGGCCGTGACCTTGCGGGCTGCGAGTGCCCGTTGGCGGCGGAGGCGACGGCGCTCACGCTCGGACAGACCGCCCCAGATGCCGAACTTCTCGCCGTTGGACAGCGCGTACTCGAGGCACTCGAGGCGCACGACACAGCCGCGGCAGACCTCCTTGGCCTCACGCGTGGAGGCGCCCCGCTCGGGGAAGAACAGATCGGGATCGACGCCGAGGCAGTTCGCCTCGTCCTGCCAGTTGCCTGCTTCGATCGGTTCGTCCTGGTGCATCGTCTACCTCCGCTGTAATTACAACGGTGTCATTGTCCTCTATCACATCACGTTCGCGCAAGAGCGGACCTGAAAAGTTGTGTCGACATCACCGCAATGGGTGATGTCAGCCGGCGCGGCGGGCGCCGCGGCCGCGGGCGAGCTGCTTCTTGTGCTCGATGAAGTCGACCAGCACGTAATCGCCCAGCGTCTCGGGCGTGGTGAAGAAGGCCCGGCCGCGGTTGATGCTCGTGAGCTTCTCGATGAACGACTTGAGGTAGCTGTTCGCATCGAGCATGAAGGTGTTGATGCGGATGTTGTCGCGGGTGCAGCGCACCACCTCGCGCAGCGTGGCCTCGACGGTCTCCTGCACGGGCGGGTAGTTGAAGAACACGTCGCCGCGGGGCGTGATGTGGGCGGTCGGCTCGCCGTCGGTGATCATGATGATCTGCTTCGTGCCGGTCTGCTTCGACAGCAGCTGGCGGGCGAGCGTGAAGCCGTGCTGCATGTTCGTGCCGTACACGAAGTCCCAGCTCACCTCGGGCAGCTGCGCTGCGGTGAGGATGCGGGCGGTCTCGCTGAAGCCGACGATGCCCATGTAGTCACGTGGGAACTGCGACGTGATGAGCGAGTGGAGCGCCATCGCGACCTTCTTGGCGGGCAGGAAGTTGTCGCGCATCGGCATGCTGAGCGACAGGTCGAGCATGAGCACGGTCGAGCTCTTGGTCGTGTGCTCGGTGCGCTCGATCTCGAAATCGTCGGGTGACAGCCGCACGGGTGTCTCGGCCCCGTTGCGACGGATCGCATTGCGGATCGTGCGCTGGAGGTCGAGGTTGAACGGGTCGCCGTACTCGTACTGCTTGGTCTCGTAGGTGCGCTCGTGGCCCTGGCCGAGGCGGTCCATCTGGTGCTGGCCGACCTTGTCCTTGGCCAACTTGTCGAACAGGTCGCGCAGGGCGTTGGCACCGATCTTGCGGAGGCCCTTGGGCGTCAGCTCGAGGCGGCCCTCCTTCTGCTCGATCAGCCCCGCGTCCTCGAGCATCTTGGTGAGCTCGGCGAGACGCTCGAGCGACCGGGCGGCGTCGTCGCCCATGAGGTCGCGCACCCGGTCCATGTCGGCCTCGGCGAGCGCACCCGGGTTGGTGGCGTTGCGGAGCAGGTTCTCGAGCTGGTCGAGCTCGCCCAGCTCCTGCATCGTCTGCATCGCCTGGCCCATGCCCATCGGGTCCTGGCCCTCGAAGTCGTAGCTCTGGCCCCAGTTCATCTGGGGGAACATGCTCTGCAGGTTCTGGCCGAGCTGGTCCATCTGCCAGCGCAGGTCCATGTCCTCGAGGAGTTGATCGCTGAGCTGCTGGAGCTGCGACCGCTGCTCGGGGGTCATCGAGTTGAGCATCGCCTGCATGGCCGCCATGCGACGGGCCATCTGCTCGAGGAGCTCCTCGAGGTTCTGCGGGTTCTCGGGGAAGAAGTCGCCGAACTGCTCCATGAACTGCTCGAACCGCGGGTCCTCGCCGTTCTGCTGGCGCTCCATCATCTCGTTGAGCGAGGCGAGCATGTCCTTCATGCGAGCGATGTCCTCGGGGGTCATGTTCTGCATGGCGCCGCTCATCTTGTCGACCGTCTGCTGCATGAGCTCGTTGCGGAGCTTGTCCATCAGCTGCTCGAACCGCTGGGCGGCTTCGGCCGACTCGAAGTCGTAGGCACTGAGCTCGCGGACCTTGCCGGCGAGGTCGTCGGGCAGCATGTCGAGCCGGAAGTTCCGGTCCATCGCACTGTTGCGAGCGGCCTCGGCACGCCGCTCGTCGCCGCTGCGCTCGGCGTCGGCGGTGGCGTTGTCGATGGCGTGGCGCTCCTCGTCGACGATGTCGTTCAGCGCGTCGGCAATCTCCTGGTAGACGCCGCCGAGGTCGGACCGGTCGAGGCGGTCCTGACGCTCTTGGCGCAGCTTCTCCATCAGCTCGCGCAGGCCCTGGACGCGCTCGCCGTTGCGGTCGTTCATCCCCTGCTGCATCATCCGGCGGAGTGCGCTGTTGATGTCGCCGTGATAGAGCAGGTCGTCGTTCAGCTCGTCGAACAGGGCGTCGGCGTCGAGGTCGAACCCCTTCTGGGTCCCGTCCCACCGCGAGTACGTGAATCGAGCTGCCATGGACGGACCATATACCCCGTCCTGCGGTGGCGACCATCGCAGGTTCACACTCCGGTCATCTCGGCGACCGACCGATGAAATCTCTGCGGACGATCATTTCGGCGTCTGCCATCGGCACCGATGAAATAGCATGGAGGGCACATGCGAGTCCCCCGAACGTTCGCGTTCGTCGACCTCTCCGGGTTCACGAACTACACGGCTGCCTTCGGTGACGACGCGGCCGGGCGGATCCTCGGGGCGTTCCGCACGCTCGTCCGCGAGATCGCCAGCGAGCGTGGCGTCCGCATCGCCAAGTGGCTGGGTGACGGCTGCATGATCGTGTCGGTCGACCAGAGCAACTGCATCTCGTTCGCACTCGAGCTCGAGAACAGGTCGGCCGAGGTGTGTGCCCCGCTGGCCCTCCGGGTCGGCATCGCCACCGGCTACGCCCTGCTGTTCGAGGGCGACGACTACATCGGCTCGGCGGTCAACATGGCGTCGAGGCTCTGCGACCTCGCCGGCCCGTTCGAGGTGCTGCTGCCCACCATGCAGCTCGAGCGCCTGCCCGAGGGTGTCGAGGCCACGCCGCACGGCGAGGTCGAACTGCGCGGCTTCCCCGGCCCGATCGATGTGCTCGAGCTCGACGGCCGGCCCGCCGGCAACCCGATCAACGACACCAGCGAGCTCTGGACTCGGTCTCCGTTCGGGTGACCGACCAGCCGGGCACCAGCAACGCCACGCTCTCC
>JBEGOE010000211.1:0-4818 GCA_041182165.1 Actinomycetota bacterium | reverse complement strand
CGCCGAGGCTGTCGACGCGGTCGCGGATCCGCTCGACAGCGAGGTCGAGCGCAGCGGGGTCGAACTCGCCTACGGGCTGCTGGGTGACCGAGATGCCGCCCTGCAGGTCGAGGCCGAGCGCCGGCGTGTTGCCCGCCGCCACGTTGATGATGACACCACCGAACGCAACGGTGATGATCGCCACCAACGAGATGACGAGCTTGCGCTTGTTGCTCACGGGTTGTTGATGTCGTCGATCGACGTGCTGCTGGCCGGCTCGATCGCCGGGGCCTTGCCCGACCCGTCGTCGGTGGGGACGGCGGTGTCGCCGGCAGCGGTGTCGACCTTGCGCTGGACTGCGGCACGGGCGACGCGGATCTGGATGTTGTCATCGATCTCGAGCCACACGATGTCGCCGTCGAAGCCGGTGATGAAGCCGTAGAGCCCCGACGTGGTCATGATCTCGTCACCCACGTCGATGGCGGACTGCATCGCGGCCTGCTCGCGCTGGCGGCGACGCTGGGGGCGGATGAGGAGGAAGTACATCGCCACGGGGATGAGCAGGAAGATGCCCAACTGGACGATGGCGGCGCTACCGGAGCTGGTGCCGGACTCGGCGGCGAGGATCGAGAGGGTGTGCATGATGTCCCACTGTGAACGAGGCGTCGGAAGGGGTCCGACCGGCGCCAAATCCTACCCACTCGTCACCCGTCCCGGCAGTTCACCTCCCCGTGGGGCAACGGACACCTAACCCCAGACGGCCAGGACTCGCCGACGGAGGTCGTCGAAGGTGCCGGCTTCGATGGCCGACCGCATGCGGCCCATGAGCTGCAGTGTCCAGGCGATGTTGTGGATGCTGACCAGGCGCGCCGCGGTCGGCTCACCCACCTGGAACAGGTGCCGGATGTAGCCGCGGCTCTGGCGGGCGCACACCTCGCACGAGCACCCTGGGTCGAGGGGCTCGTCGCTGCGGGCGTGCTTGGCGTTCTTGATGTGCAAGCGGCCCTGGTCGGTGAGCGCGGTGCCGTGGCGACCGATGCGGGTCTGCATGACGCAGTCGAACTGGTCGACACCGAGTGCTACCGCCTCGATGAGGCTGGCCGGGTCGCCCACACCCATCAAGTAGCGCGGGCGGTCCTGCGGGAGGTGCTCGATCGCCGCAGCCAGCGCCGGCAGCATCTCGGCGCGGGTCTCCCCCACGCTCAGGCCGCCGATGCCGTACCCGTCGAACTGCAGCTCGACCGTTCGCCGGGCGCTCTCGGCCCGCATCACCTCGTCGATGCCACCCTGGACGATGCCGAACAGCGCTTGCTCGGGCCGCGAGTGCGCCTCACGGGCGCGTGCCGCCCACGCACTGGTGCGTTCGAGCGCCACTCTGATGACCTCGGGCGACGAGGGCAGCGGGGCGCACACGTCGAGCACCATCTGGATGTCGGCGCCCAGCAGCTCCTGGGTCGCGACCGCGATCTCGGGCGTGAACCGGTGCGACGAGCCGTCGTAGGTGCTGCGGAACGTGACGCCGTCGTCGTCGACCTTCGGGTCGAGCGAGAACACCTGGAACCCGCCGCTGTCGGTGAGGGTGAGCCCGCCCCATCCGGCGAACTTTCCGAGGCCGCCGAACCCGGCCACCGTCTCGGCACCCGGCCGCAGCATCAGGTGGTACGTGTTGCCGAGCACGATCTCGGCGCCGAGGCGCTCGTAGTCGGCGGCACTGAGGTACTTGATCGCGCCACGGGTGCCCACCGGCATGAAGCACGGCGTGCGGTAGGAACCGCGCGCCGTGTGCGCCGTGGTGGCGCGTGCAGCGCCGTCGCGGTGATGGACGGTGACGTCGACGGGGTGCATGGGGCATCGGAGGTTACCGGTGGCCACCAGGGGTCCGCTCATTTCGCGCTCGGTGCAGGTCCGCGCCCGAACGGGTGAGATCATGGGGGATGAATCCGGAACGCATCCTCAAGGGAACTTTCATGCTGGCCGCTCTCGCCAGCCTGATCCTCAGCATCGTCCTCTACTTCGATGCGGGGGACGACGTATTGGGGCGCCTGAACGGCATCTACGTCGGCATCTGGGTCCCGTCGATCCTCGCCCTCGGCTGCTTCGTGCTCGCACACCGGGAGCCCACGAAGTGAGCCAGTCACTGCTGTTCGTGTGCGGCGCAGTAGTGACCATCGTCGTGTTCACCGGGGGTTTCCTCTACGCCATGCTCAGCTTCGGCCGCTGGGCCGACAAGGCCGACAAGGCCGACGCCTGATGTCGGGCCGGCGGGCTCAGGCCCGCCGGTCGAGCAGCATCGCGTCGCCGAAGCTCAGGAACCGGTAGTCGTCGGCGAGTGCGGTCTCGTAGAGGCGGCGCCACCGCTCGCCCACGAACGCCTCGATCATCAGCAGCAGCGTCGTGCGTGGCATGTGGAAGTTGGTCATCAGCAGGTCGACTACCTGCCACTCGTACGGGCGATGGATGAACAGCCGCGTCCGGCCCTCGAGCTCACCGAACGTCGTCGCGCTCTCGATCGCGCGCACGCTCGTCGTGCCGACGGCGACCACGCGTCGGGCGGCCCGGCACTGCTCGAGGACCTCGCTGGTCACGCGGTACCGCTCGCTGTGGATCTGGTGCTGCGTGGGGTCGTCCTCGCTGACGGGCTTGAAGGTGTCGAGGCCGACCACCAGCTCGACCCGTGCGGTCTCGATGCCCATGCCGGCGATGCGGTCGAGCAGCTCCGGCGTGAAGTGCAGCCCCGCCGTCGGCGCCGCCGACGACGCCGGCTCGGCAGCGTAGACCGTCTGGTACCGATCGCGTTCGGGCAGCGCTGTCGTGATGTACGGCGGCAGCGGCATCTCTCCGAAGTGCTCGAGCAGGTCGAGCGGCTCGCCCTCGCCGAGGATCGTGACCTCCGACGTGTCACCGGCGGCCGTGCGGCCGCCGACCTCGATCAGCTCGATGCCGGTGGATGTGAGCAGCCGCTCACCCTGGCGCAGCTTGCGGGCCGGGCGCACCATGGCCTCCCAGTGCCTCCTGGTCGGTTCGAGCGGTTCGAGCAGCAGCACCTCCGCGCTGCCACCGCTGGCCCGCTCGAGGCGCAGTCGGGCCGGGATGACCTTCGAGTCGTTGACCACCAGCAGATCGCCCGGGCGCAGTTCGTCGGTGAGGTCGCGGACGTACCGGTGCTCGGGATCAGCGGCGCCACGGTCCACCAACAACCGGGCCGAGTCACGAGGCTCGACGGGCACCTGGGCGATCCGTTCGTCCGGAAGCTCGTAGTCGAAGTCGGCCAGCCGCATGACCCCCGATGCTAGGGAGCGCAGGCCCCCGCCACATCTCCTTCGACGCCACCGGCCAGCTACCGCCGTGCGACGATGTCGCCATGCGTACTGAGCGGGTGCCGTGCGGAGACGCCGGGTCGATGTCGTTGTTCGTGTGGGAGCCGACCGGTGCCCCCGTGGGGTCCGTGCTGCTGATCCAGGAGATCTTCGGCGTCGGCCCCTACATCCGAGCGGTGGCCGAGCGCCTCGCCGACGCCGGCTACGTCGTGGCCGCCCCCGACGTGTTCTGGCGCTTCGCCCCGAACTGGGAGAGCGCCCACGACCAGGAGGGCCTCGGCGCCTCGATGCAGGCAGTGGGCCAACTCGACTTCCCGCAGGCGATCGGCGACTGCGTCACCGCGCTGGGCACACTGGCATCGATGTCGCCGTCCGGCCCGAAGCCGGCGGTGATGGGCTTCTGCCTCGGCGGCACGCTGGCCTTCGCTGTCGCTGCAGCGGGTGACCCGTCGTGCTGCGTCAGCTACTACGGCTCGGGTGTGCCGAGCATGCTCGACATGCTGCCGTCGATCACCTGCCCCACCCTTTTGCACTTCGGCAACGCCGACGCGTTCATCCCCAACGAGGGCGTCGACGCGGTGTCGGCCGCCATTGCCGGCAACGACCGTGTGCTGCTGAACGTCGAAGACGCCGGGCACGCGTTCGACAACCATGAGAGCGAGATGTTCTGGAACGAGTCGGCAGCGAAGGCCGCGTGGGCCAAGACGATGTCATTCCTGACCAAACACGCCACCGCCTGAGCAACGTCAGTCGAACAATGACCCGGGCAGGCCGCGGTCGGCCGGCAGCGGCAGGCCGAGGTGCGCCCATGCCGCCGGCATCGCGATGCGCCCCCGCGGCGTTCGAGCGATCATGCCCTGCTGGATGAGGAACGGCTCGTACATGTCCTCGACGGTCTCGGGCTGTTCGCCCACGCTGATGGCCACCGTGCTGAGGCCCACGGGCCCGCCGCCGAACTGCTGGCAGATCGACGTCAGGATGGCGCGGTCGACCTTGTCGAGCCCGAGCGCATCGACCCCGAACAGCTTCAGCCCGCGCTTGGCGGTGGACTCGCTGATGGTCCCGTCACCGCGCACCTCGGCGTAGTCGCGCACCCGGCGCAGCAGCCGGTTGGCGATGCGCGGCGTACCACGCGAGCGGCGTGCGATCTCCCACGCTCCCTCGGTCTCGATGTCCACGTGCAGGATGCCGGCGGCTCGCACGACGATCGCCTCGAGCTCGTCGGCGGTGTAGTAGTCGAGCCGGGCGACGAGGCCGAAGCGGTCGCGCAGCGGGCCCGTGATCATGCCCGTGCGCGTGGTGGCGCCGATGAGCGTGAACGGCGGGAGCGTGAGCCGGATGCTCGACGCCGCCGGCCCCTTGCCCACCACGATGTCGAGCTGGAAGTCCTCCATCGCCGGATAGAGGATCTCCTCGACGGCGCGCGACAACCGGTGAATCTCGTCGATGAACAGCACGTCGCCCTCTTCGAGCGGGGTGAGGATCGCAGCGAGGTCACCAGCTCGCTCGAGCGCAGGACCCG
>JBEGOE010000210.1:0-7301 GCA_041182165.1 Actinomycetota bacterium | reverse complement strand
CGGTGTCGTTGCGGAGGTGCTCGGCGGCCGGCACGAAGTACTGCAGCAGGGTGCGCTGGACGTCGGGGTCGTCGGTGGACCGCTCGACGGCGTTCACCATGTGGTGCAACCAGCGGTCGCGCTCGACGGGCCCGACGTGGAAGGGCATGTGCCGCATCCGCAGGCGCGGGTGGCCCCGCTCGTCCATGTAGGTCGTCGGGCCACCCCAGTACTGCACGAGGAAGAGCGTCAGCCGGTGGCGTGCGCCGGTGAGATCGTGCTGCTCGGGGTAGAGGGGCAGCAGCACCGGATCGGTGGCCACCCCGTCGTAGAACTCGTCGACGAGCTGTTCGAAGAACGGTTCGCCGCCCACGCGCTCGAAGAGCGTCAGGTCATCGTCATCGGCCACGGGCCCATGCTACGGGCGAGCCTCGGGGGGTGAGGCTGCCCGTTTCGTCACGCCAGGCTGGGGTCGAAGACGCGCACGAGGCCGAGGTGCTCGGGCAGGAACACCATCGGGGTCGAGCCGTCGCACGCGTCGAGGATCACGGCCTCGGGGGTGGCGAGCAGCACGAGTGCCGTCATCATCTGGCCGTCGACATCGACTTCGATCACATCACCGGTCTGAGCGTTCATCGTGGATCCTTCCGTGGATTCGTGCGACGCCCTGTCCTCGCTCGGAACCTCCGACCGTCGGCGTTGCACTCAAGTCATCGGTACGCCAGGTGGTGACCTTTACGAGAACTTCGGAGTTTCCCAACCGGGGAAGATGTCCGGGAGTCCATCGCTCACCTTCACGGGAAACGCCGGCGGCCGCTTCTCGAGGAAGCTGGTGACCCCTTCGCGTGCATCGGCGCTACGCCCCCGCTCGGCGATGCCGCGGGAGTCGACACGGTGGGCGTCCATCGGGTGGTCGGCCCCGAGCAGGCGCCACAGCATCTGACGGGTGAGCGCGATCGAGACCGGGGCCGTGTTGTCGACGATCTCCTTCGCGATCGCCCGGGCAGCGGGCAGCAGGTCATCGGGTGCGTGGATGCTGCGGACGAGCCGGCCGTCCTTGGCCTCCTGGGGGCCGAACACACGACCCGAGTAACACCACTCGGCTGCCTGGCTGATGCCCACCAGGCGCGGCAGGAACCAGCTCGAGCACGCCTCCGGCAGGATGCCTCGACGGGCGAACACGAACCCGATCTTGGCGTTCTCGCTGACGAGGCGGATGTCCATCGGCAGCGTCATGGTGATGCCAACGCCGACGGCCGGGCCGTTGATGGCAGCGATGACCGGCTTGGTGCAGTCGAAGATCCGCAGGCTGACGAGCCCACCGCCGTCACGCGGCACACCGGGCACGGCGCTGCGCTCGTCGCTGCCACCGCCCGAGAACGTCTCGCCGCCGCCGCTGAGGTCGGCACCGGCGCAGAACCCGCGCCCCGCACCGGTGACGATGACCGCACGCACCTCGTCGTCGGCGTCGATCCGGTCGAACGCGTCGATGATCTCGCGCATCATCGTGTTCGTGAAGGCGTTCAGCTGATCGGGGCGGTTCAGCGTGATCGTCGCCACGTGGTCATCGACCGAATAGAGGATCTGCGAGTAGTCCATCACCCGATCTTTGTCGCTGACGTGCTGCTGGGCAGCACCTGAGCGACAAGGTTCCTGGGGGTGGGCTCAGACGTCGAGGAAGCGGCTGGCTGCGGTGCCGGAGCCGATGGCACCGACGACCATGCCGAGCAGGATGATCCAGAACACGATCCAGAGCGGGTAGCTCCCGGTGACCACGAAGGCGCCGAACCCGGACTCGCTGGGGAATGCCTGCACGCCCGACGTCCAATTCGCGTTGAACAACAGCATGAGGCCACTCGCGAACACGCCCCCGACGAGGCCCTGCAGCAGGCCCTCGAGCATGAACGGGAGGCGGATGAACCAGTTCGTGGCGCCCACCAGCTTCATGACCTCGATCTCGCGCCGCCGGGCGAACATCGCGGTGCGGATGGTGTTCCAGATGAGCAGGACCGCCGAGACCAGCAGGAAGCCCGTGATGAGGTAGAGCCGCACACCGATGAAGCCGCTGAGTGTGTCGAGGACCTTGATCTGGTCGCTCGGGAAGGTCACCCGCATCACCTTCGGCAGCGTGTCGAAGTTGGCGGCGAGCTGCGTGAGCAGTTCGGGGGTGGTGCCGGCCACCGGAACGACCTTGAACTGCGTGGGGATGTTCTGCTCGTTCAGCAGCTGCAGGGTTTCGGGGTCGCCTGCGAACAGCCGCCTGGCCTCGGCCATCGACTGCGGGATGTCGAGATAGCGGAGCTTGGCGACGTCGATGACGTCCGGGGTGCTGCTGAGCGCCTGCTGCACGACCTCGAGCTGTGCCGGCGACGCGTCGTTCTCGACGTAGACGATCATCTCGACGCCGCCCTCCCACTGGGAGAGCTGGTTCTCGAAACCCTGCTGGATGAGCAGGGTGAGTCCGAACAGGAGCAACGAGACCGACGAGGTGATGATCGCGGCGAGGGTGAGCGTGAGGTTGCGGCGAAGGCTCGCCCACATCTCGCGGAACGTGTAACTGAGGCGGGAGAACATCTACTCGTAGACCCCGCGGGCCTGGTCGCGCACGATGATGCCGCGGTCGAGCTGGATGACGCGTTTGCGCATCATGTTGACGATGCGCTGGTCGTGCGTGGCCATGACCACCGTGGTGCCGGTCTTGTTGATGCGGTCGAGGAGGCGCATGATGCCCTCGCCCGTGCTGGGGTCGAGGTTGCCGGTGGGCTCGTCGGCGAGGAGGATGAGCGGCCGGTTCACGAACGCCCGAGCAATCGAGACTCGCTGTTGCTCGCCGCCGCTGAGCTGGTGGGGGAAGCGCTCCTGCTTGCCGGTGAGACCGACGAGGTCGAGCACCGCGGGCACCTGCTGGCGGATGACGTGCTTGGGCCGGCCGATCACCTCGAGCGCGAAGGCCACGTTCTCGAACACGGTCTTGTTCGGCAGCAGCTTGTAGTCCTGGAAGATGTTGCCGATGTTGCGCCGGAGGTGCGGCACCTTGGCGTCGGGCATCTCGTTGATGTTGCGGCCGGCAACCCAGACCTCACCCTTCTCGGGCTTCTCCTCGCGGTTCATGAGCCGGAGCAGCGTGCTCTTGCCGGAACCGGAGGGACCGACCAGGAACACGAACTCCGCCTTGGCGACATCGAAGCTCGCATCGCGCAGCGCCGTCACTTCGGTGCTGTAGCTCTTGGTGACGTTCTCGAGCTTGATCATGCGGGTGCAGAACCTAGTGCGGTCATTCCGCCTCGCGACGTCGCCACTGGAGGTAGCCCTCCATGAACATGTCGATGTCGCCGTCGAGCACCGCGGCGATCTGGCTCGACTCGACATCGGTGCGCAGGTCCTTCACCATCTGGTACGGCTGCACGACGTACGACCGGATCTGGCTGCCCCAGCCCACCTGCGCCGTGCGGCCGGCGATGCGGTCGAGTTCGGCCTCGCGCTCTTCGATGACCTTCGCCGCGATCATGGTCTTCAGGCGGTTGAGCGCCTTCTCGCGGTTCTGCAGCTGGCTGCGCTCCTCCTGGCTGGAGGCGACGAGGCCCGTGGGCTCGTGGATGAGGCGCACCGCCGACGAGGTCTTGTTGACGTGCTGGCCGCCGGCGCCCGACGCCCGGAAGACCTCCATGCGCACGTCGCTCTCGTTGAGCTCGACGTCGGGGTCCTCGAGCACCGGCCACACCTGCACCGAGGCGAAGCTGGTCTGGCGCCGGCCCTGGTTGTCGAACGGGCTGATGCGCACGAGGCGGTGCGTGCCGCGCTCGGCGGTCATGAGCCCGTAGGCGTAGCGGCCGTGGATCGTGAACTCGGCCGACAGGATGCCGGCCTCGGTGCCCTCGCTGACGGCATCGACCTCGACGGCGAAGCCGCGGCGTTCGGCCCACCGCGTGTACATGCGGAGGAGGATCTCGCTCCAGTCCTGGGCGTCGACGCCACCGTCCTTGGCATTGATCTGGACGATGCAGTCGAGCTCGTCGTGCTCGCCGGTGAACAGGCTGCGCAGCTCGAGCATGTGCAGCTGGGCGTCGAGGTGGGCGGCGGCGCCGCTGATCTCCGGCTCCTGCGACTCGTCGTCCATCTCGCGGGCCAGTTCGTGCAGGGTCTCGGTGTCCTCGAGCTCGCGGCTGAGCGCGTCGAAGGTGTCGATGTCGACTTTGAGGTTCGAGTACTCGGTGCTGAGGCGCCGGGCGATGTCCTGGTCGTCCCACAGGTCGGGACGGCCGACCTCGACCTCGAGCTCTTTGAGGCGCAGCCGGTTGCTGTCGATCTTGAGGTAGCCCTCGGCTTCGCCGAGGCGGCGCCGGAGATCCTTGAGTTCGTCGGTGAAGTCGCGCATGGGGGCAGGTGAGGCTCAGGTGGGTGTGGCGCCGTGGCACATCTTGAACTTCTTGCCGCTCCCGCACGGGCACGGGTTGTTGCGCGGCGTTTTGGACCACTCGTCCTTGACCACGGTCTGCTGCTTGACCGGGGCGGGTGCCGCTGCCTCGGGGGCGGCCTCTGGTGACAGCTCGCCGGCTGCCATGGCGGCACGAGCCGCCTGCGTGAAGCCACTGGCCAGCACGTTGTCGCTCGAGCTCTGCTGCACGTTCTGGACCACCGGCGCCGGCGCCTCGTTGCGAACGACCTGCACGTGCATGACGTACTTGACGAAGTCCTGGGCGATGCCCTTCATCATGGCTCCGAACATCTCGTAGCCCTCGCGCTGCCACTCGGTGAGCGGGTCCTTCTGGCCCATGGCCCGGAGGTTGATGCCCTCCTGCAGGTAGTCCATCTCGTCGAGGTGCTCGCGCCAGCGCTGGTCGATGATGCGGAGCATGACCTGACGCTCGACATCGCGCATGACGACCGGCGACAGTTCTGCCTCGCGGACCTCGTAGTAGGCAGACGCGTCTGCCATGACGAGGTCGTACATCTTGTCGGTGGAGCCGCAGCGGTCGAGCTGCTCGACCGAGATCTCGCTCGGCCAGAAGGTCTTGAGCTCCTTGGCGAGACCCTCGAGGTCCCATTCGTCGTCGGCAGCGCTGGCACAGTGCGTGTCGATGAGCGCGTCGACGGCCTCTGCCAGGTACTCCATGGCGGCGGCCTTGAGGTCCTCTCCGTCGAGGATCTGATCGCGGCGCTGGTAGATCACCTTGCGCTGCTCGTTCATGACCTCGTCGTACTTGAGGACGTTCTTGCGGATCTCACCGTTGCGCTGCTCGACCGTGGTCTGCGCGCGCTCGATGGCCTTGGTGACCATCTTCGCCTCGATCGCCTCATCGTCCGGGAGGGCCCGACCCATCACCCAGCTGAGCGCGCCGGTGGCGAACAGGCGCATCAACTCGTCGTCGAGGCTGAGGTAGAAGCGGCTCTCGCCGGGGTCGCCCTGGCGGCCGGAGCGGCCACGCAACTGGTTGTCGATGCGCCGGCTCTCGTGACGCTCGGTGCCGAGCACGTACAGGCCACCGAGGGCACGGATCTCGTCACCCTCGGCCTGGCACTGCGCCTTGTACTCGGCGAGCAACTGGTCGAACCGGGCGAGGGCCGTGGCACGGGCTGCGTTGTACTCGTCGGTGGGGGCCTCGGGCAGTTCGAACGCCTCGACGAGCACCTCAGGAGCATGGCCCTCCTTCAGCACTTCGTGGCGGGCCATGCCCTCGGGGTTGCCACCGAGCATGATGTCGACGCCACGGCCGGCCATGTTGGTGGCGACGGTGACAGCGTGCTTGCGGCCGGCCTGGGCGACCAGGATCGCCTCACGCGTGTGCTGCTTGGCGTTGAGGACCTCGTGGGTGATGCCTCGCTTGTCGAGCATCCGCGACAGTCGCTCGCTCTTCGCGACGCTGATGGTGCCGACGAGCACGGGCTGGCCACGGTCGTACTTCTCGGCGATGTCGTCGACCACGGCGCCGAACTTCGCGTCCTCGGACTTGTAGATGAGGTCGGGCTGATCGATGCGGACCATGGGCCGGTTCGTGGGGATGGGCACCACCGCCAGCTCGTAGGTGCCCATCAGTTCGGCCGCCTCGGTCTGGGCGGTACCGGTCATGCCCGCGAGCTTGTCGTACATGCGGAAGTAGTTCTGGAGGGTGACGGTGGCGAGGGTCTGGTTCTCCTCCTTGATCTTCACACCCTCTTTCGCCTCGATGGCCTGGTGGATGCCTTCGCTCCAACGACGGCCCTCGAGGATGCGGCCGGTGAACTCATCGACGATCTTCACCTCGCCGTTGGCGACGATGTAGTCCTTGTCGCGCTTGTACAGCTCCTTGGCCTTGAGCGCCACCGAGAGCTGGTGCACCAGGTTCTGTTGCACCTCGTCGTAGAGGTTCTCGATGCCGAGCGCCTGCTCGACCCTCTCGATGCCGGCCTCGAGCGGCACGACGACGCGCTTGTCCTCTTCCACCTCGTAGTCGATGTCGCGTTTGAGCGAACGGACGACGCTGGCGAAGCGGTAGTACAGCTGGGCGGCATCGGCCAGACGGCCGCTGATGATGAGTGGGGTACGCGCCTCGTCGATGAGGATCGAGTCGACCTCGTCGATGATCGCGTAGCTGTGGCCCCGCTGCACCTTGTCGCTGAGCGTGGCGGCCATGTTGTCGCGCAGGTAGTCGAAGCCGAACTCGTTGTTCGTGCCATAGGTGATGTCGCAGGCGTAACTGGCCCGCTTCTCGGCGGGACGCTCCTTGAAGCCGGGGATGACCAGGCCGACGTCGAGGCCGAGCCAACGGTGGATCCGGCCCATGTTCTCGGCGGCGAGCTTGGCGAGGTAGTCGTTGACCGTGACGAGGTGGACACCTTTGCCACCCAGGCCGTTGAGATACGCCGGCAGGGTGCTGACCAGCGTCTTGCCCTCGCCCGTCTTCATCTCGGCGACCCAGCCGAAGTGGAGGGCGGCGCCGCCCATCATCTGGACGTCGAAGTGGCGCTGGCCGCTGACGCGGGTGGATGCCTCGCGCATGACGGCGAACGCCTCGAGCAGCAGTTCGTCGAGCGATTCGCCGCGCTCGACGCGCAAGCGGAACTCGTTGGTCTTGGCCTGCAGATCGGCATCACTGAGACGCTGGATTGCGGGTTCGAGAGCGTTGATGTCGGGGACGAGGCCCTGCAGGGCCTTGAGCTTCTTGCCCTCGCCGGCGCGGAGGATGCGATCGAGCAGTTTCATGCAGATTCGAGCCTACCGGCGGGCACCACCGGCATCGCCGCACCCCAGGCGCCACGGCCCTGCTGACGCACCCCGCCACGGCCCTGCTGCCGGGCTCCGCCGTCGACCGGGCGACGGGCCTCGAGCGACACCACGGTGGCGA
>JBEGOE010000209.1:0-6108 GCA_041182165.1 Actinomycetota bacterium | reverse complement strand
CACGAGGTCGTCGGGCGGTGCCCGCACGACGTAGTCGAGCGGCGACCGCCCCGGCGGCGGCGGTGGCGGCGGTGGCACGGGATCTCGCGCCAAGGCCGGCGCCCGTACCCGCGTGAAGGGTGCGTCGTTCTCGTCGCACGGCGCTGCCCGCACCGGCAAGGTGTCGCCCACGGGGGCACCGGTGCGCAAGCCCACCAAGACGCTGGGCGGCGAGCAGATCGAGGGCCGTCAGGCCGTGCGCGAGCTGCTGCTGGCCGGTGTGCGTCGGACCCGCGAGATCTGGGTGGCGAGCGACCTCGACGACAACGAGACGGTGCAGGACATCCTCGACATCGCCGCGCACGAGCGTGTGCCCGTGCTGTACGTGGCTCGCAAGCGGCTCGAGGCCGAGGCCCGCAGTGAGGCACCGCAGGGTGTCATCGCGTTCGCCGACGGTGTGCCCGAGGCCGACTTCGCGTCGTTCGTGCTGCGGGCGCCCGGCAAGCCGGCGCCGTTCCTCGTGGCCGTCGACGGCGTCACCGACCCCGGCAACCTGGGTGCCATCCTGCGCTGCTGCGAGGGTGCGGGTGTGCAGGGCGTCGTGCTGCCGCGCCACCGGGCCGTGCACGTGACGCCCACCGTGGCGAAGGCGGCTGCCGGTGCGGTCGAGCATGTGCCGATGGCCATGGTCGGCGGGCTGCCGTCGGCGCTCACCACCATGAAGGACAACGGCATCTGGATCGTCGGCCTCGACGACGCCGCCGACCGCGACCTGTTCGAGCTCGGTGACCTCGCCCGCGATGCGATCTGCATCGTGATGGGTGCCGAGGGTGCCGGCCTGTCGCGGCTCGTGCGCGAGCGGTGCGACCTGGTGGTCAGCATCCCGATGCTCGGACGCCTGTCGTCGCTGAACGTGTCGGCCGCAGCGGCGCTCGCGATGTACGAGGTCACCCGAGCCCGCAGCAGCGCCTGACCCGGGCGGCCACCACCGCGGCCGAACTGTCTAGATGGCCGGGTTCGGTGGGCAGCGGAACTGCGTGCCCGCCGCGTCCTCGTACCACTTCACCACCGACATCTCGCCCGACGTCGGGCCGTAGGTGTCGAGCGCCCGCTGATGGATCTGCTCGACCACACTCGCGACGGGGATGTCGATGCCCGTCGCCGCGCCCAACCCCAGGCCCAACTGGATGTCCTTGCACACCAGGCCGAGGGTGAAGCCCTCGTCGTAGTCGCCCCGCTCGAACACGCTGTTCACGTCGAACTGCAGGAAGTTCGACTGCGTGGGCGATGCGCACAGCGCCGTCTGCAGCATGCGCAGGTCGAGGCCGAGCCGCGAGGCCACGGCCAGCACCTCCGACGTGCCGGTGGCGTACACGAACCACAGCAGGTTCAACAGCACCTTCACCGCGTAGCCCGCGCCGTTGGGGCCGGCGTAGTAGATCTGGTCGGGGAGGCCGCCCAGGGCTCGGAACAGCGGCAGATGCTGTTCGAACAGCTCGGGCGTGCCGCCGATGAACATCTGCAGCGACGCCGACGTCCGCGAATCGCCGATCGGTGCCTTGGCGAGGAATGACACGGGCGCCTCCATCACCGCCACCCCGCGGGGCGTGGCCAGTGCCTGGATCTCGTGGGCGACGTCGACCGACGAGGTGCTCATGTCGATGAACGTGCTGCCGGGCCGCATGTGCTCGAGCGCCCCGCCCGTGCCGATCATGATCTCGCGCACCTCGGAGGGCCCGGGCAGCACCGTGATCACCACATCGCTCTGCGCGCCCACCTCGGCGACGCTGTCGGCCCAGACGGCACCGAGCTCTACCAGGTTCTCGGCCTCGTGCCGCGACAGGCTGTGCACCACCATGCGGTAGCCGGCAGCGAGCGCGCTGACGACCATCGGATTGCCCAGATTGCCGAGCCCGATGAACCCGATGGTCGGCGTGGAGTTGTCCGTACTCGCCATGGCGGGGAAGGTAGCACCCGGGGTCGGAACCGACTCGCTGGCGCCATCCCGCGCTGCTGCGAGGGTGCGGGTGTGCACACCAGCGGTCAGAGCTGGGGGTCGGGGCCTTCGAGCCCGTCGAGGCGTCGACGAATGTCGCTGAGGCTCGCCATGCGCTGCAGCACGCCCGGCACCTGGTCGAAGCCGCCGATGTAGGCCCACACGTAGGCGATCGTGGCGAAGATGGTGCCGACGTCGGCTCCACCATGGGTGGTCCGCCAGAGGGCGAACACGCCGAGCCCGGCGGCGATGACGTCGACCAAGCTCCAGCTGATCGATTCTGCGTCGGACAGGCGGACCCATTGGCGACTGACGATCCCGAAGTGGTGCCGCACCTCGTCGTTGGTGCCCGTGCCCACCACGGCCACTTCGCGTTCGGTCTGATCGTTGAGCCGGCGGTAGACGCCACGAGATCGTCGCACGAGTCGGCGATTGAGGAGTGCGACGGGGATCGCAATGGCTGCCGAGACCAACCCCAACAGTGGGTCGTAGAAGAACAACATCACCAGTGACCCGATCACGGCGAACATCGCCGTGATCGCCAGCGGGATGTCGAGTTCGTGGAACTCGATGTACTCGGCAGCGAGATTGGTTCGCCCGACGATCGAGGTGGTGGCGACTCCCTCGCTGCGTTGCTGATCGACGACGTCCGTGGCGATCTCGGCGTAGAGCTGTGCGAACGAGCGGGCGTCGTAGCGCTGCCGAGCGAAGCTCACCGCGGTGTGCAACAGCGAGATCGCGGCGAACACCGTCACGCCGGCCCACGTGTCGTCGAGCAGGCCGTCCACGGCCAGCCCGATCGCGAACGGGTAGAGCAGCTCGAACGTGTTCTCCACGATCACCAAGCCGTACGTGATGGACAGTCGTCTTCGCCACGCCCGAATTCGCGCCGAGACGACGTTCATACCCGAGTCTCGCACCTCGCACCTCGCACCTCGCAGATCGCAGATCGGCGGGTCTCAGGACGTGCCCGAGCGCTCGGGCCTAGACTCCCGGTCGAGGTTCGGGCGTTGGCCGGGTTTCCCCGTACGTTGTATCGGGGGTTGTCCTCTGCCGATTCCCGAGGCCCCGCCGGGTTAGCTCAGTTGGCAGAGCACCGCACTTGTAATGCGGTTGTCGCGAGTTCGATTCTCGCACCCGGCTCTCACAGGGCACTCGTCAGCTGTCGGACGCGGGCGAGCAGGACGTCGAGGGCCGGGGCGTTCATGCCGCCCTGCGGGAAGATGACGTCGGCGTGGCGCTTGCTCGGCTCGATGAACTGCTCGTGGCTCGGCCGTACCGTGGCGAGGTACTGCTCGACGATGCTCTCGGTGGTGCGCCCGCGCTCGGCGACGTCGCGCCGCATGCGGCGGATGAAGCGGATGTCGGCATCGGTGTCGACGTAGACCTTGAGGTCGAACCGCTCGCGCAGCGTGGGCTCGTAGAGGACGAGGATGCCCTCGACCACCACGATGCGCGCCGGGTGGACCATCTGCACCTCGGCGCTGCGGGTGTGCTGGGCGAAGTCGTACACCGGCACGGGCACCGTGGCGCCGTTGCTGAGCGCGGCGATGTGGTCGTTGAGCAGGTGCCAGTCGAAGGCGTCGGGGTGGTCGTAGTTGGCCAGCGCACGTTCCTCGAGCGGCTCGTCGTCGCGGGCCACGTAGTACGAGTCGAGCTTGATGAGCGCGAGGTGCTCGTTGCCGGCGAGCTCGGCGAGCCGCTCGCTGACGGTGGTCTTGCCCGACCCCGTCCCTCCGGCGACACCGATGAAGAAGGGCCTCTGTGCGTCGGTCACGGGCGGCAGCGTAGAGGGTGCTTGTACTCGGGGGTCGCGACCGGCAAGGCTGTCCCCGTGACCGCCGACGACGCCTCTGCACCCCTGTCCGAGCGCGAGCGGGCGATCCTCGAATTCGAAGCCGGCTGGTGGCAGCAGGACGACGCACGCGACGTGCTCATCCGTGCGCGATTCGCCTGTTCGATCGAGGACTACTATCAGGAGCTCAACCAGCTGCTCGACCATCCCGGGGCCTTGTCGGTCGATCCGCTCGTCGTGCGACGCCTTCGTCGCCAGCGCGAGCGTCGTCGTCGTGCCCGTCTCGATGGCACCGGCGGCCGGACGGGCGAACAGGGAGGCACCACATGAGCAGTGAGCAGCCGCGGCGGACCCGCGACAACAACGCCGGGTCACCGATGGGGTCCACGGCCGCCATCGTCATCGCCATCGCCGCGGTCGTCGCCGGGTTCCTGATCCTGCGCGAGATCCGCTCCGACGACGCGGCCACCACGACCGTCCCCGACACCACCACGGCACCCACGATCGACCCGGCGCTCACCACCACGACGCCGCCCCCCGAAACCAGCACGACGTTGCCGCCCATCGTCACCGAGGGCGCCACGGCCATCGTCGCCAACGCCTCGGGCGTCGACGGTGCCGCCGGCGTGCTCACCCCGGCCCTGTCCGGCAAGAACTACACGCTCGCCAAGGCCACGAACGGCAGCGAGCGGCGCGACGTCACCACCGTCTACTACGACGAGAGCAACCCGTCCGCACTGCCGGTCGCCACCTCGATCGCGCAGCTGATGGGCCCCACGGTCACCGTGCAGGTCATGCCCACGCCGCCCCCGGTGAAGGACGGCGTCCTGCCCGAGGGTGTCACCGTGCTCGTGATGCTCGGCGCCGACAAGGCGACGCAGAAGCTCGACGAGATGGCCACGGCCACGACGGCTGCTTCAGCGACCGCACCGGCGATCGCCACCACCAGCACCACCGCCGCCCCCTGACGATCAGGGGGTCGTCGCCCCTGTCATCTGCTCGATGAGCCGCTTGGCGGCCTCCTCGATGCACCACAGCGGTTCGGCCATCGCTCGATCGAGGCCGAACAGCTCGACCAGCCGCACGGTGGGAAGGCGCCCCAGCACGTCGTCGTCGGCGTCACCGACGACCGCGCCCACCGGTGTGCTCATCGCGCGACCGAGCTCGAGCACGTTGCCGACCACCTTGCCCTCGAAGCTCTGCGCGTCCATGTGGCCCTCGCCGGTGATGATCAGGTCGGCCGCGAGCAGCGTGTCGTGCAGATCGAGTTCGTCGGCCACCAGATCGAAACCGGGCACGAGCTTGCCACCCAGCGCCGCCAGCGCCCCGGCGAGGCCGCCGGCCGCGCCGCCACCCTCGATCTGGCTGACATCGACACCGAAGTCGGACCGGTACATCTGCACCAGCCGCTCGAGCCGCCCGGTGAGCATGCGCACCTGCGCCGGCGTGGCACCCTTCTGCGGCCCGAACACGGTGGCCGCATCGACGAAGCGTGTGGTCACGTCGCAGGCGACCAGCAGGTCGACCCCGCGCAGCCGGTGCGGGGCGTGGATGGCCCGCAGTGCGCCCAGGCCGCCATCGGTGGTGGCCGACCCGCCGAGGCACACGATGATCCGCTTCGCCCCGGCATCGAGCGCCTGATCGATCAGCTCCCCGGTGCCGACGGTCGATGCTGCCAGCGCGTCGTTGCGGGTGGCTCCGCCCACCAGCGCCAGACCCGATGCACGCGCCATCTCGATGACGGCGGTGTTGCGGTGGAGGCGCCAGCCCGCCTCGACGGCATCGCCGAGCGGGCCGGTGACCGTGGTGGTGCGGTTCGCCCCGCCGAGCGCCTCGAGCGTGCCGTCGCCGCCGTCGGCCACCGGCACCTCGGTGCAGTCGTGGCCGAGCTCCCAGCAGGCGTGGCCGATCGCAGCAGCGACCTCGGCCGCCGTGACGGACCCCTTGAACTTGTCGACCGCTGCGACCACCTGCACGGCGGCCAAGCCTACGGCGATGCGAAATCCCGACCCCATCGGTAGTGTTTCGGGCATGGCAGTCACCGTTCGAATCCCCACCACGATGCGTCCGCTCTCCGGCGGCAGCTCCACCGTTCAACTCGAGAGCGGCACGCTGGGCGAGGTGCTGAAGGCGCTCGAGGCCGCACACCCCGGCTTCGGCGAGCGGTTGTTCGACGAGACGGGCGCGCTGCGCAAGTTCGTCAACGTGTTCGTGTCCGACGACGACGTGCGCTACCTCGAGGGCCTCGACACCAAGGTGCCCGACGGCGAGACCGTCAGCATCATCCCCGCCGTCGCCGGCGGCTGACCCACCCGCACCCGGATCTTTGTCGGTGAGG
>JBEGOE010000208.1:0-3388 GCA_041182165.1 Actinomycetota bacterium | reverse complement strand
CCGCTGGGGTGCCGAAGTTCGTGGGGGTGGCGGTTCGTCGTGTCAGAGGTCGCGGAAGGTGTCGTCCATGAGGTCGGCGAGCTCCTGGTCGTGGACGGCCTTCGAGCCGGTGGCCGGGCTGCCGCTCTCGACGCGGGCCACGTGGCGCATGTCGTAGCCGCGCTCCTTGATGCGCCAGGTGCGGTGCTCGACGAAGTTCCACGGGCCCATGTTCTCTGGCTCCTCCTGGAGCCAGACGAGGTCACGGGCGTTCGGGTAACGACCGAGGATCTCGAGGAGCTGCTCGGCCGGGAACGGATAGAGCTGCTCGACGCGGACGATGGCGACCGGAGCCTCGCGCTTGGCGCGCTCGGCGAATGCGTCCCATGCCACCTTGCCCGAGCAGAACACGATGCGCTGCACGGCGTCGCGATCGGTGAGGTACGGATCGTCGAGGACCTCCTCGAACGAACCCTGGGTGAGGCCGTCGATGTGGCTGGCGACCTCCTTCATCCGCAACGGCGACTTGGGCGCGAACACGACGAGCGGCTTGCGGACGTCACGCCGCACCTGACGGCGCAGCAGGTGGAAGTACTGGGCCGCGGTGGTGGCGTTGACGACCTGGATGTTGTCCTCGGCGCACAGCGTGAGGAAGCGCTCGATGCGGGCCGAGCTGTGCTCGGGGCCCTGGCCCTCGTATCCGTGCGGCAGGAGGAGGACGAGGTTGTTGTCCTGACCCCACTTGTCCTCGGCGGCGACGAGGTACTGGTCGATGATGATCTGGGCGCCGTTGATGAAGTCGCCGAACTGCGCCTCCCACACGACGAGCGCCTCGCGGTTGGCGTGCGAGTAGCCGTATTCGTAGCCGAGGGCTGCGTACTCGCTGAGCAGCGAGTCGTACACCCAGAACTCACCCTCGGCTCCGGGCAGCTGCGCGAGCGGGATGAAGATCTGCTCGTTCTCGTAATCGACGAGCGCGGCATGGCGGTGGCTGAACGTGCCGCGGCGACTGTCCTCGCCGGCGAAGCGCACCGATGTCCCCTCGAGCACGAGCGAACCGATCGCAAGCGCCTCGGCCGTCGCCCAGTCGACCATCCCGGTCTCGTCGTACTGCTTCGCCCGGGCAGTGAACTGGCGGCCGAGCTTCGGGTGGATGGTGAAGCCCTCGGGATACCCGGTGAGGTGGTGGAAGACCGCATCGAGCATCGACCGATCGACACCGGTAGGCACGTGCGGGAGCACACCCTGCGGCTTCGGCGGCTTGGCCACCTTCACCTTCTCGGGGGCGTGGGCGCGCGTCTCGTCGAGGGCGACCTGGAGCTTCGACTGGAAGTCGTCGAGCGCGCTCTCGGCCTCGTCGATGGTGATGTCGCCGCGCTTCACGAGCGCCTCGACGTAGATCTTGCGGACGCTGCGGTGTTCGGCGATCGCCTTGTACATGAGCGGCTGGGTGTAGCTCGGGTCGTCGCCCTCGTTGTGGCCGTGGCGGCGGTAGCAGACCATGTCGATGACGACGTCCTTGTGGAACGTCTGTCGGTACTCGAACGCAAGGCGGGCGACGCGGGCGCAGGCCTCGGGGTCGTCGCCGTTCACGTGGAAGATCGGCGCCTGGACCGTCTTCGCGACATCGCTGCAGTAGAGCGACGAGCGGGCGTACTGCGGGGCGGTGGTGAAGCCGATCTGGTTGTTGATGATGAGGTGGATCGTGCCGCCGACGCGGTACCCGCTGATGTCGCTCATGGCGAGGCACTCGGCGACGATGCCCTGACCGGCGAACGCTGCGTCGCCGTGAATGAGCAACGAGAGCACCGGGTACGACCCCGGCGGGTCGATCTGGTCCTGCTGGGCGCGGACCATGCCCATCACGATGGGGTCGACCGTCTCGAGGTGGCTCGGGTTCGCGGCGAGCTCGATCGGGAGGTCGGCACCCGACGGCGACTCGAACTTGCCCAGGGCGCCGAGGTGGTACTTCACGTCACCGGAGCCCTGGACGGTGCTGGGGTCGACGTAGCCCTCGAACTCCTTGAAGATCTGGTCGTAGCTCTTGCCCATGATGTTGGCGAGCACATTGAGGCGGCCGCGGTGGGCCATGCCGAGGACGGCCCCGTGGAAACCGGCATCGGCCGACTGCGAGAGGATCTCGTCAAGGATGGGGATCGCCGACTCGGCGCCTTCGAGGCCGAAGCGCTTGGTCCCGACGTACTTCGTGGCAAGGAACTTCTCGAAGGCCTCGGCCGAGTTGAGGCGCTCGAGGATGCGACGCTTCTCGTCCTTCGTGAACTCGAACGACACGCCCTCGAGGTGCGACTGGACCCAGCGCTGCTCGGCGGTGTTCTGGATGTGCATGTACTCGACACCGATGGTGCGGCAGTACGCGTCGCGCAGCACGCCGAGCAGCTCGCCGAGCGTCATGCGGTCGACGCCGCCCACGCCGCCGGTGAGGAACTCGCGGTCGAGGTCCCAGATCGTGAGGCCGTACGTAGCGGGGTCGAGCTCGGCCGGCAGCTCGGGCTCGCGCCAGCGCAGCGGGTCGAGGTCGGCGATGAGGTGGCCGCGCACACGGTGGACGCGGATGAGCGTCGCGATCTGCATCTGCTTGTGCAGCATCGCGTCCTCGCGGTTCACCGGGTTCACGTCCGGGCGCCACTTGACCGCCTCGTACGGCACGCCGAGGCTTTGGAAGATGCCCTCGTAGAACCCGTGCTCGCCGAGCAGGAGCTCGTGGACACGCTTGAGGAACATGCCGCTCTCGGCACCCTGGATGATCCGGTGGTCGTACGTGCTGGTGACCGTGACGACCTTGCTGATGCCGAGCGAGCCGAGCGCGTGCTCGTCGGCGCCCTGGAACTCGGCCGGGTAGTCGATGCTGCCGACCCCGACGATGACACCCTGTCCCGGCATGAGCCGCGGCACGCTCTGGACCGTGCCGATGGTGCCCGGGTTGGTGAGGGTGATGGTGGCGCCCTGGAAGTCGGCCACCGCGAGCTTGTTGCCCTTCACCTTGCGGATGAGGTCTTCGTACGCGCCGAGGAACCCGGCGAAGTCGAGCGCTGCGGCGTTGCGCAGCACGGGGACGACGAGGGTGCGCGAGCCGTCGGCCTTGCTGACGTCGACGGCGAGACCCATGTTGACCTGCGCGTTGCGGACGAGGCGCGGCTTGCCGTCGGCACCCTCGGCGTAAGTGTTGTTCATGTTCGGCACCGCGTCGCCGATGGCACGGACGATCGCGTAGCCGATGAGGTGGGTGAAGCTGACCTTGCCCTGGCCGCTGCGACTGCGGTACCCGTTGATGACCTTGCGGTTCACCTCGAGCAGCTTGGCCGGGACGTTGCGGAAGCTCGTGGCGGTCGGCACGTCGAGGCTCGCCGCCATGTTCTTGACGATCGCGGCCCCGACGCCCTTGATCAGC
>JBEGOE010000207.1:0-7872 GCA_041182165.1 Actinomycetota bacterium | reverse complement strand
GTCGTCGGCCGAGATGACCGGCGGCGGCTTGACCACGACGTTCGGCGGCTGCATCTTCACCATCGGGTTGGGGCCGTCGAGCTCGCCTTCCTCGTCGGCCCACTTGAAGAACTGCAACATGGAGCGGTAGCGCCGGGCCACCGTGGCGGGGCTCAGTCCAGCGTCAAGACCGCCGGCGAGGAAGCCTTCGAGGTCGGAGCGCTTCGCAGCGCTGAGGGTGACGCCCTGTTCGGTGAGCCAGACGGCGCAGCGTGTTATGTCGGTGAGGTAGGCGTCGCGGGTCGCCTGCGAGCGGTTCGCAGCCCGCAAACTACGCATCCATGAGGCCGTGAGGGGGTCGGTCATGGTTCCTAGGTTATCCGCGTTATCCCCTGTCCGAGCGCTATAGTCACACTCGCACTTGCAAACGTCCTGGTAGTGGGGCGGGTGGGTATCGAACCCACGACCCAGGGATTATGAGTCCCCTGCTCTGACCACTGAGCTACCGCCCCCGCGGGGCGACGTTACCCGCCAACGGCAACGGCCCGCCTGAACAGGCGGGCCGTGCAACGTGCTCCGGGAGCAGGGCTCGAACCTGCGACACGCGGATTAACAGTCCGCTGCTCTGCCAACTGAGCTACCCCGGAAAGGGAGAACTCAGAATATCGGCTCGGGCGCATCGAAACACGCAACTCGGGCACGCCGGTCACTCGGCTTCGAGGAACTCCTTGAGCTTCTGGCTGCGCATCGGGTGACGGAGCTTGGCGAGGGTCTTCGCCTCGATCTGGCGGATGCGCTCGCGGGTGACGCCGAACTCGCGGCCGACGTCCTCGAGGGTCTTCGGCTGGCCGTCATCGAGACCGAACCGCATGCGGACGATCTCCTGCTCGCGCTCGCTCAGCTCGCCGAGCGCCTCCTCGACCGCCTGTACCAGCATCGTCTTCGTGGCCATGTCGGCCGGTGTGTCGGCGGTGAGGTCGGGCAAGAAGTCGGCGAGGCTCATGTCGTCCTCCTCGCCGAGCGGCGAGTCGAGCGACAGCGGGTCCTGGCTGATGCGCAGGATCTCGCGGACGCGATCGGGCGGCAGGCCGCACCGGCCGCTCAGCTCGTCGAGCGTGGGCTCGCGCTCGAGCTCCTGGTGCATCTGCCGCTGCGTGCGCAGCACCCGGTTCATGCTCTCGACCATGTGGACCGGGATGCGGATCGTGCGGGCCTGATCGGCGATTGATCGGGTGATCGCCTGTCGGATCCACCAGGTCGCGTACGTCGAGAACTTGAAGCCCTTGGTGTGGTCGAATTTGTCGACCGCCCGCATGAGCCCGAGGTTGCCCTCCTGGATCAGGTCGAGGAACTGCATGCCGCGCAGCGTGTAGCGCTTGGCGATGCTGACGACCAGTCGCAGGTTGGCCTGGATGAGCTCGCTCTTGGCGTCCTGGCCGGCGCGCACGGCCCGCATGAGACGACGGCGCTCGACCGCATCGAGGTCGGGGCTGTCGAGCTGCAGCGCCGCCCGGTTGCCGTCCTCGATCGCCTGCGCGAGGCGTCGCTCCTCTTCACCGCTGAGGAGCTCGACCCGCCCGATCTCCTTGAGGTACATCCGCACCGGGTCACTGGTGGTGGAGACGCCCTCGGGATTGTTCGCCGCACGCTCGGTGCGACGGCGACGACGTCGCGCCAGCAGGCCCTCCGTGTCCTCGGTGGCAGCGAGCACCATCTCATCGGACCGTTCCTCGGCCACGGGGGCCTCGGCGAGGTCGTCGTCGATCGTCTCGTCGATCTCGATGCTCCGCGAATGCAGCTCGTCCTGCACGGCGGCGAGGACGTCCCCGCTGAGCTCGACCTTCCGAAGGACGTGGGTGATCTCTTCGGCGTGCAGCACACCACGCGTCCGCCCACGCTCGATCAGGTCGGTCCACTCGGCGGAGTCGACACCTTCGAACGGGGCGTCGCCGATGGGAGCGGCGTCGATGATCAGCTCGTCTCCCCCGTTGGTCACGTGCGCCCCTCACCCCGTTCTTCGAGCCACCCTAGCAAGACCCCCGCAGCGTCCTGAGCGGTGGCCGCCGAGTCGAGCAGCTCGAGTTGCTGGCGTGCCTCGGTGGTCGCCCGCATCGAGTCGGGGTCGACGACAGTGGTGCTCCGCGACAACTCGCGACGCACCGCTGCGGCGATGAGGTTGCACGCCTCGATGAACGGATCGGCATCGAGATCGGCCACCGCAGCACGTTCGAGCAGTTCGCGCGCCTCCGGGTCGGCGGCCTCGAGGGCGGCGGTGAGCAACCCACCGGTCTGGGCGAGCGCGACGAACGCGCGACGCGCCACGTCGTCGGAGAACAGGGGCTCGACGAGCCAGTCGGCGATGTCGTTCCACCGCTGCATCAGCAGCGCCACGGCCACGAACTCGGCGTTCTCGGACGCACCGACCTGGCGTGTGGGAGCGATGCGCACACGGGCCTGCCCGCCGCGCTCGGCCACGCGGACGAGGTCGTTCACGGGCAGGCCAACCCTCGTGGCCACCTGACCCGCGTAGAGCTTGCGGACGTTCACGTTCGGGTGCTCGTTGACCACCGTCATCGCCTGGTCGGCCATGCGCGCCTTCTCCTCGGGCGAGCGCGCGGACCGGCCGTCGAGCACGCGCTGCAACCGGAAGCCGAGGAACGGCACGGCGTCGTCGACCGCATCGCGCAACGCGTCGGGGTCGGTGACGCTGAGATCACCCGGGTCCTTGCCCTCGGGGAAGCGGGCCACGTTGACCTGGACCTGGTACCTCTCCTCCCACTCGTAGAAGCGTTCGGCCGCACCCTGGCCGGCCTTGTCGGCATCGAACGCCAGCACCACGCGGCTGGCGAACCGCTTCATCATCCGCACGTGCTCTTCGGTGAGGGCGGTGCCGCAGGTGGCCACGGCGCGACGAATGCCGGCGCGGTGGAAGCCGATCACGTCGGTGTACCCCTCGCACACGATGATCTGGTCGGTGGCGACGATGTCGGCCTTGGCCCAGTTGAGCCCGTAGAGCGTCTTCGACTTGGCGTAGATGGGCGTCTCGGATGAGTTCTTGTACTTCGCCGGGTCGGTCGAGCCGGGAAGGATGCGGCCCCCGAACGCCACCGGGTCTCCGTTCTCGGTGTAGATCGGGAACATGATCCGGCCGCGGAACGAGTCCTGCATGCGGCCCGCCTTGTTGGTGAACCCGAGGCCCACCTCGCGCAGCAGCTCGCTGCCGACCCCGAGGTTGCTGCTGAGCTGGTCCCAGTCGTCCGGCGCCCAGCCGAGCTTGAAGTTGCGGGCGACGTCGCCCGACAGCCCGCGGCGTCGCAGGTAGTCGCGAGCCTCCCTGGCGTCGGGCGAGGTGAGCAGCCGCTCGTGGTACCAGTCGACCGCCTGGGCCATCGCCGCGACCAGCTTCTTGCGACGCTGGCGCTCCTGGCTCTCGCCGCCGGTGGTGTAGTTGAGCTGGATGCCGACCTTCGTGGCGAGCTGTTCGACCGCGGTGACGAAGTCGACGTGCTCGATCTCCTGGACGAAGGTGAACACATCGCCAGCGGCCCCGCAGCCGAAACACCGGTAGCGGCCGGTCTCTTCGCGCACGTTGAACGACGGCGAGCGCTCGCCGTGGAACGGGCACAGCCCGACCCAGTTGCGTCCCACGCGCTTCAGCGCGACGTACTGCTGCACCACATCGGCGATCGACACCGTGGCACGCAGCCGTTCGAGGTCGTCGTCCACGATCGCCATCGACCGAAGGCTACCCGTGGCATGTGACGGGGCTCATCGTTCCTCGGCGGTGGCTGTGCACAGCGTCCGGAGATCGCTGCTCCCTTGCTCGTTCTCGGCTACTTCGTGTCGGTCTTGCCCTTGCCGGTGCTCGCCGCGATGACGGCCTGTGCCGATGCGAGACGTGCGATCGGCACGCGGAACGGACTGCAGCTCACGTAGTCGAGGCCGGCCGCGTAGAACAGCGAGATGCTTTCGGGGTCGCCGCCGTGCTCGCCGCACACGCCGAGCTTGAGGCCCGGCTTGGTCTGGCGGCCGCGCTGCGCACCGAGCTTCACGAGCTCGCCCACGCCGTCGACGTCGATCGTCTCGAACGGGTTGCGCTTGAGCAGGCCCTGCTCGAGGTAGGCGGGCATCATGCGGCTCTCGACGTCGTCGCGGCTGAAACCGAAGGTCATCTGCGTGAGGTCGTTGGTGCCGAAGCTGAAGAAGTCGGCCTCCTCGGCGATCTGGTCGGCACGGATCGCGGCGCGGGGCGTCTCGATCATGGTGCCGATGGTGACCTTGGGCTTCTTCTTCAGGCCCTTCAACGCGAGGTCGATCTCGGTCTGGACCCAACCGCGGGCCAGGGCGAGCTCTTCACGGGTGACCGTGAGCGGGATCATGACCTCGACGATCGGGTTCTTGCCCTTGGCGCGCAGCGCCGCGGCTGCGGCCATGAGCGCCCGCACCTGCATCGCATAGAGACCGGGCTTGACCACGCCGAGGCGGACGCCGCGGGTGCCGATCATCGGGTTGTGCTCGGCCCACTCCTCGGCGGCGCGCAACTCGGCCTGCTCCTGCTTGGAGAGCGTGCCGGTGGCCTGCTTGATGCGCAGTTCCTCGACCGACGGCAGGAACTCGTGCAGCGGCGGGTCGAGGAGACGCACCGTCACCGGCAGGCCGTCCATCGCCTCGAGGATCTCCTCGAAGTCGGACTGCTGCACCTTGCGAAGGTTGTCGAGCGCGGCCTCCTCCTCGGCGGGGGTGCTCGCGAGGATCATCTGACGCACGACCGGCAGGCGGTCGGGGGCGAGGAACATGTGCTCGGTGCGGCACAGGCCGATGCCCTCGGCGCCGAGGTTGCGGGCGTTGGTGGCGTCCTCGCCGGTGTCGGCGTTGGCACGCACGCCGAGGTGGCCCTTGCGGACCACATCGGACCACTTCAGGATCGTGTGGAACTCGGCCGGCGGCTCCGCCGCCTCGAGCTTCATCTCGCCGAGGATGACCTCACCCGTGGTGCCGTCGAGGCTGATGATGTCGCCCTCGTTCACGACGACGTCGCCGACCGAGAACGTCTTGCCGTAGATCTTGACCGCCTCGGCACCGACGACGGCGGGCGTGCCCCAGCCTCGGGCGACGACAGCGGCATGGCTGACGAGGCCACCGCGGGCCGTCAGGATGCCCTGGCTGACCATCATGCCGTGGACGTCCTCGGGGCTGGTCTCGTTGCGGACGAGGATGACGGCCTCGCCGCGCTCCTCGGCGTCACAGGCGTCGTCGGCCGTGAAGTACACCTTGCCGACCGCTGCGCCGGGCGAGGCAGCGAGGCCCTTGGCCAGCACCTTGCCCTTGCCGGCGAACTGGGGGTGCAGCACCTGGTCGAGGTGCTCGGCGGCCACACGCATGATGGCCTCTTCCTTGCTGATCTTCCACGTGCCGCCCGGGCCCTTGGTGCCCTTGGTCATGTCGACGGCCATGCGCAGCGCGGCTGCGCCGGTGCGCTTGCCGACGCGGGTCTGCAGCATCCAGAGCTTGCCCTGCTCGATGGTGAACTCGGTGTCGCACATGTCGCGGTAGTGCGCCTCGAGCCGCTTGAAGATCTCGAGCAGCTCCTTCTTGAGCTCGGGGAAGTGCTTGCCCATGTGGTCGAGGTCTTCGGTGTTGCGGATGCCCGCCACCACGTCCTCTCCCTGGGCGTTGATCAGGAAGTCGCCGTACGGCACGTTCTCGCCCGTAGCGGCGTTGCGCGTGAACCCCACCCCGGTGCCCGAGTTCTGGTCGCGGTTGCCGAACACCATGGTCTGCACGTTGACGGCGGTGCCGAGGTCGTGGCCGATCTTCTCGCGCACGCGGTAGGCGATGGCGCGAGCACCGTTCCAACTGCTGAACACAGCCTCGACCGCACCACGCAGCTGGTCTCGCGGCTTCTGCGGGAACGGCTTGCCCGTCTCCTTCTGGACGATGGCGAGGTACTGCCCGGCCAGGGTCTGGAGCGCTGCCGCGGTGAGCTCGGCGTCGGTGGCGACACCGGCCTTGTGGCGCGCTGCCTCGAGGAGGTGGTCGAAGTGGTGTCCCTCGACACCGAGCACGATGCGGCCGTACATCGCGATGAAGCGGCGGTACGAGTCGTACGCGAAGCGCTCGTCACCGGTGACGTGGGCGAGGCCCTTCACGCTGTCGTCGTTGAGGCCGAGGTTGAGGACGGTGTCCATCATGCCGGGCATCGAGAACTTGGCGCCGGACCGCACGCTGACGAGCAGCGGGTCGAACGGGTCGCCGAGCTTGCGGCCCATGGCCTTCTCGAGCTTGAACACCTGCTGCGCGATCTCTTCGTCGAGCTCGGCCGGCCAACCGCCGCTGAGGTAGTCGCGACAGGCGTCGGTGGAGATGGTGAAGCCCGGGGGAACCGGCAGCTTCAGCACACTGGTCATTTCGGCGAGGTTGGCACCCTTGCCACCCAGGAGATCCTTGTACTCCATCGGGGGGCGCTTGTGCTTGTGTGAGAAGGCGTAGACGTACGGCACGACGTGCGAGTCTAGGAGGTCAGCGTGCCCTGACACCGGTTCCCTCCCCCGTAGGATCGATGTTTCCATGGCAGGTTCGCCCGCGTTTCACCTGTTCCGGTTCCCGATCCACGTCAGGCCCGGCTTCCTGGTGTTCGTCGCGCTCGTCATCGCGGTCAACGGCGGCGAGCTCGGCGTGTGGATCGCCGGCTCCGCTGCGGTGCTCACCCTGCTGCACGAACTGGGTCACGGCTTCGCTGCGCGGGCCACCGGCGCCCACGCCGAGATCTCGCTCGACTTCCTCGCCGGCTACGCGTCGTTCGTGCCCACCCGCTCGCTGAAGCGGTGGGAGCGCGCCGGCATCTCGGTCGCCGGCCCCGCGGTGCAGATCGGGGTCAGCCTGTCCGTTCTGCTGCTGATGGGGGTCAACCCGCTCGAGCGCACGTCGTACGCGGCCAGCGAAGCAGCGCTCGCGATCTGGTGGACCGGGCCGATCATGGGACTGCTCAACCTCATCCCGGTGCTGCCGCTCGACGGTGGCCACATCGTGCTGGCCGGGCTCGACCGCCTGGTCGGCGACCGCTCCGGGACGCTGATGCTGTGGTTCAGCATCGGCCTCACTTCCGCCATGGGGCTGTACCTCATGGTGACCCCCGACCTCGGAGGCATGGCGGTGTTCGTGCTCTTCCCGCTGATCATCCAGATCCAGATGCTCACCGCGTCGCGGCCGCGACGTCCCGGCCGCGGACCGAATGCAGCGGCGGCTGCCGGTGAGGCCGCCGCATGGGCGTCGGGCGATGTCGGCTCGATCCCGCCCGCTCTGGTGCCCTCCCCCTGGTTCCGCGCTGCGCAGCAGGCGAGGCACGGGTACCCACAGGTGGCGCACGACGTGTTGGTGGCAGACTTCGCCGACACCTCGCCGGCAGACTGGTGGCCGCCGGATGCAGCACCGCTCGACGATCTGCGCGCCCTGGTTGCGCTGCTCCCCCGCCCGCTGCCCACGGGCCGTCTGCACAGCGAGCACGTGCTCAGCAACATCCTCGTCCGCCTCGGCATGCACGACGAGGCGGCGCGGTACGCGGCCGAGAGCTTCGGGCGCCACCGATCGACCACTCCGGCGGCCGTCGTGGCCCGAGCGGCCAGCGCGCTCGGCGACACGCCGACGGCACTCGGATGGTTGCGTGCCGCGATCGAGGCCGACACCGACCCGAGGGGCCTGGCCATCACCATGGACCACGCCCCCGAACTGGCCGCCGCCCGGAGCGACCCTCGCTTCGCCGAGCTGCGCCAGCTCGTCGAGGCCTGATCAGCCGACGAGCGCCGACCGCTTCACGTAGGCGAGGGCGCGGGTGCCGGCCACTGACGTGACCCGGCCGATCTCGGCGCCGTCGCGCAGCAGCGGGTCGCCCACGAC
>JBEGOE010000206.1:0-5768 GCA_041182165.1 Actinomycetota bacterium | reverse complement strand
CGCCGGCGTCCACCCGATGCACCGCCTGCTGCAGGGCGATGTCGGCGCAGGCAAGACGCTGGTGGCGGTCAGCGCCATGCTCACCGCCGTCCAGGGAGGGCACCAGGCTGCGCTCATGGCGCCCACCGAGGTGCTCGCCGAGCAGCACGCCACCGGGGTTCGCTGCTTGCTGAGCGAGGTGACGGTGCCCGACCCGGGGCACCTGTTCGGTGACCGCCCGCTGCGGGTCGAGTTGTTGACCAATCGGGTCACGGGCGCCGACCGGCGCGATGTGCTGGCCGGGCTCGCCGATGGCTCGGTCGACATCGCGATCGGCACGCATGCGCTCATCCAGGAAGGCGTCGATTTCAGCAGCCTCGGCGTGGTGGTGGTCGACGAGCAGCACCGGTTCGGTGTCGAGCAGCGCGCCGCGCTCCGCGACAAGGCCGGCGGGGGAGCGGTGCCCGACGTGCTCGTCATGACGGCCACCCCCAGTCCGCGCACGGCGGCGATGACGGTCTACGGCGATCTCGACGTCAGCGTCCTCGACGAGCTGCCGCCCGGCCGCACACCCATCAAGACCCTGTGGTCGAACGGTCCGCTCGACGAGGCGATGGTGTGGACCGACGTCCGCGAGGAGGTCGGGGCCGGGCGCCAGGCCTACGTCGTGTGCCCGCTCATCGGTGAGAGCGAGAAGCTCGAGCTCGCCAGCGCCGAGGAGACCTACGAGGAGCTCGCCGGTGGCCAGTTGTACGGGCTGCGGCTGGCGTTGCTGCACGGCAAGATGCCGTCCGCCGAGAAGGAGGCCGTCATGGATGCCTTCCGCCGGGGCGAGACCGACGTCCTCGTGGCGACGACCGTCATCGAGGTCGGGGTCGACGTGCCGAACGCGACCGTGATGGTCATCCTCGACGCCGACCGCTTCGGCATCGCGCAGCTCCACCAGCTCCGCGGCCGTGTCGGGCGTGGGGTGCACGAGTCGCGCTGCTGGCTCGTCACGAAGCCCGACCCCGACGCGCCGGCCGACAGCCCGCGCATCAAGGCACTCGTCGACAGCACCGACGGCTTCGTGCTGGCCGAGGTCGACCTCGACCTCCGCGGCGAGGGCACGATCATGAACACCGCGCAGAAGGGCCGCAGCGACCTCCGCCTCGCGTCGCTGCGCCGCGACCGCGAGATGATCGAGGAGGCCCGGCAGGTCGCGTTCGAGATCGTCGACGCCGACCCGACGTTCGCACGCAACACACTTCTCGCCGACGAGCTCGCCCTGTTGTTCAGCGCCGAGGACGCGGCGTTCCTCTTCAAGAGCTGACCCCGGCGTCGACGCAGGTCGGGAACCAGCGTGCGGGCGTCGACGTCGGAAACGGGGTGAACCGCCGTGACTTCCTCGTCCGCTCGCTCGCTGCTGCGGGCGCGTTCCCCGTGCTTGCCGTCGTGCTCGCCGCCTGCGGTGACGACGAGCCGCCGTCGTCAGGCGGTACGGGTGAGGCACGATCGTCGGCGCTGCGGCGCTCGCCGTCGTCGAACGCGGCGACGTCGGGTGCGGCCGTCGTGAACGGTCTGGGTGCTTCCATGTACGAGGCGCTGGCAGGTGATGCCCCGAACCTCGTGTTCTCGCCGGCGAGCATCGCGATCGCGATGTCGATGGCCCGGGCAGGAGCGGCGGGCACGACGGCAACCGAGATCGACGCTGTGCTGGCCGCCGACGCGAGCCTGCACGACGCAATGAACGGGCTCACTGCAGCGCTGGTGTCGCGGACTGGTTCGTTCCAGGCGATGGGGGAGACCGTCGACGTCGAGTTGGCGATCGCGAACTCCCTGTGGGGTCAGGACAGCCTCACGTGGAAGCAGCCGTTCCTCGACGTGCTCGCCGCCGAGTACGGCGCCGGGTTGCGACTCGTCGACTTCGTGAAGGACCCGGAGGCAGCGCGTCGCGCCGTCAACGCCTGGGTCGACGACGAGACCGAGCAGCGGATCCCCGAGCTCCTCGCTGCAGGCACCGTCACCTCCGACTGGCGCCTCACCCTCGTGAACGCCGTCTACATGAAGGCACCGTGGTCACGGCCCTTCACCGAGTCGCTCACGGCCGATGCGCCCTTCACGACGCTGTCGGGATCGACGGTGCAGGTGCCCATGATGCGTGACTCCAACAACCTGCAGTACGCGTCGGGGCCAGGGTGGCAGGCGATCTCCCTCCCGTATGCCGGCGATGCGCTCGACATGCTGATCGTCGTTCCGGATGCGGGGGCATTGGCTCAGGTCGAGGGCGAGCTCGCGTCGGGGCTCCTCGATCGGGTGGGCGCTGCACTGTCGCCCCGGTTGGTCGACCTCGGGCTGCCGACGTTCGACATCGAGACCGAGGCATCGCTCGGTGAGGTGCTCCGAGCCCTCGGCATGCCCAGCGCGTTCGATCCGGACTTTGCCGACTTCAGCGCGATGACCGACGACGAGCGGTTGTTCATCGCTGCCGTGGTCCACCAGGCGAACATCACGGTCGACGAGCGCGGCACCGAGGCAGCGGCCGCCACGGCGATCGGCATGGCGACCACGTCCGCGCCCACCGACCCGCCGGTGGACCTCGTCATCGATCGGCCGTTCCTCTTCGCCGTTCGTGACGTGCCCACGGGCGCCACCGTGTACCTCGGCCGCCTCGGCGACCCGAGCGCGCGACGCTGATCACCGACCGGCCCGGAGGGTCGCGACCACGCTTCGCCGGTGCCGTCGCTCGCAGCCCCGAACTCGGTCGTCGCCGTCAGTCGTCGCCGTCAGTCGTCGGCGTCGGGCAGCACGAGGTCCCAGCGGTCGCGGCAGTCCTCGCAGCGGTACGCGACGATGTCGCCCGGCTCCCAGATGCCGTCCTCGGGCGGGTGGCTCAGGAGGAAGCAGCGGCCGCCGCAGTCGACGCAGACGATCTGGGGCTCGGGGACCAGCATGGGCACAGTCTGCCGTCGGTAGCCTCCCGCCGATGCGGGTCGTGGCAGGAGAGTTCGGTGGTCGCAAGTTGGTCGCGCCTGCGGGCGACACCACCCGGCCCACCACCGACCGGATGCGCGAGGCCGTCTTCAACTCGCTGTCGTCGATGGGCATCCTCGACGACGCGGTGGTCGCCGACCACTACGCGGGGTCGGGCGCCATGGGCATCGAGGCGTTGTCGCGAGGTGCGAGCCGCTGCATCTTCGTCGAGCGCGACCGGGCCGCGCTCCAGGCGCTGCGCGACAACATCGAGTCGCTCCGCATCGGCGACCGGTGCACCGTGGTCACCTCCGACGTCATGGCATGGGTGCCCGCCATGCGCGGCGTCGACCTCGCCCTCGTCGACCCGCCATACACGTTCGCCGCATGGCCCCAGCTCCTTGCGACGCTGCAGGTGTCGTACGCACTCTGTGAGTCCGCCCGCGAGGTTCCCGCGCCGGAGGGCTGGGAGACCGTGCGCGCCAAGCGCTACGGCCGGGCAGCAGCCACGTTGCTCACCCGCACGGATGGCTGAAGGCACTAACGTCGCCGAGCACATGGCCACGGTCCTCTATCCCGGCAGCTTCGACCCCATCCACCTCGGTCACCTCGACGTCGTCGAGCAAGGGCTCGAGTTGTTCGGGCACGTCGTCGTCGCCGCTATGCACAACCCGTCGAAGCCGAGCGGCATGTTCTCGCTCGACGAGCGGCTCGCGATGATCGAAGACGCCGTCGAGCCGATGCGCGGCACGGGAATCGTCGAGGTCCGCGCCTTCCCCGGCCTCGCCGTCGACGCGGCGCGCGACCTCGGTACCGACTTCATCATCAAGGGGCTCCGCACGGGCGGCGACTTCGAGGTCGAGCAGCAGATGGCCCAGACGAACCACGTCGTCGCCGGCGTCCGGACGGTGTACCTGCCCTGCAAGCCGGCACTGTCGTACATCAGTAGCCGCTTCGTGCGTGAGATCGCGAAGTACGGTGGAGACGTGAGCGCGATGGTCCCGGCCGACGTCGTGGCCCACCTCGAGCGAGTGAGCAGGCGATGACCAACGACGACCAGTACGACGACGACTACGACGACGAGTTCGAGACCGACTTCGACGACTCCGACGCCTACGTCAAGACCACCAACGGCTACGTCGGTGATGCCGAGCAGCTGCTCCGGAGGGCCATCGACGTCATCGCCAACGCTCCCACCATGCCGCTGTCGTCGTCGCCCCGCATCGACCGCGACGAGATCATCGAACTGCTCGACGAGGCGCTCCACCGTCTGCCCGAGGAGATGCGCCAGGCGCGCTGGATGATCAAGGAGCGCCAGGAGTTCGTCAGCAAGACCCGTCGCGAAGCCGACGAGCTGCTCGAGGCCGCGCGGGTCCAGGCCGAGCGCATGGTGCAGCGCACCGAAGTCGTCCGGGCCGCCGAAGCCCGTGCCCGCCAGCTCAACGAGGCTGCCGAGAGCGATGCCCGCCGCCTGCGCCACGAGACCGAGGACTTCCTCGACCAGCGGCTCGCGAGCTTCGAGATCCTGCTCGACAAGCTGAACAAGACCGTGCTCGCCGGCCGGTCGCGGTTGTCGATCGGTGCCCACCGCGACGAGTTCAGCCAGGATGACGACGAGGACCCGACGAAGGGCTTCTTCGACCAGGACCGCTAGCAGGCCCGGCCTGGCCAGCGCTGCGTACCGAGGCAGCTATCGTCATCGGCCTCTATGGCGAACCCGCTCCGCGTCCAGGTCTCCGAGCTGCTCCGGCGGCCCGGCAACGACAAGCCACTCGATCTCGTCGTCACGATCGCCGACCTCGGCCTCGTCGACGATCGTTTCGTGGCCACCGAGTCCGTCCAGGTGCATCTGTCGCTCGAGTCGCTCACCGACGGCATCGTTGTCAACGGCCGCATCGAGGCCACCTGGCACGGCACCTGCCGCCGCTGCGCGATGCCCGCCGAGGGCGCCCTGCGCAGTGAGGTCCACGAGCTGTACCAGACGGTCGTCACCGACCCCGAGGCCTTCGAGCTCACGGGCGACCAGCTCGATCTCGAGCCGATGGTCCGCGAGGTCCTCGTTCTCGACGCCCCGGTTTCACCGCTGTGCCGCGACGACTGCGCCGGCCTCTGCCCGAACTGCGGCATCGACCGCAACACCGGCAGCTGCGACTGTGTCGACGAGCCGAACGACTCGCCGTGGTCGGCGCTCGACGACCTCAAAGGGCTCCTCGACACCTGATCCCGGCAGCCATCAGGCCGATTGGACTCCGGCGGGTCGGAAAAGATGGTGTGTCCGCTAGCCTGACTCAGCCCATTTCGCGTAGGGAGAACCACGGTGGCAGTTCCCAAGAAGAAGAAGTCCAAGATGAAGACGCGCAGCCATCGTGCTGGCGCGTGGAAGCTGGCCGCCCCGGCGCGGAGCAACTGCCCCCGCTGCGGTTCGGCCAAGTTGCCGCACACCGTCTGCCCCTCCTGCGGTTGGTACAAGGACCGCGTCGCTGTCGACGTCGGCTGATCGACCAGCAGGTCAGCACTCATCCCATGCTGCCGATCGCTATCGATGCGATGGGCGGCGATCGTGCTCCCGGTGAGATCCTCGCCGCAGCACGCGCCGCTGCAGATCTCGGCATCCCCGTCGTCCTCGTCGGCCCGGCCGACCTCGAAGGCGTGGGTGACCTCCCGCTGATCCACGCGTCCGAGGTCATCGGCATGGACGACGACGCTGCGCAGGGTGTCCGTCGCAAGAAGGACTCCACCCTCGTGCGCGCCGCCGAGGCCGTGCGCGACGGCAGGGCGAGCGCCATGATCTCGGCGGGCAACACCGGTGCCACCATGGCGTCGGCGCTGCTGCGCAT
>JBEGOE010000205.1:0-4493 GCA_041182165.1 Actinomycetota bacterium | reverse complement strand
CTTCTGCATGGCGCTGCTCGGCAGCGTCGCCCTGTTGCTGATCGGCGCGATCGAGCGGTCCCTGCTCGGCTGGCACGCCTCGCAGCGCTCCGTCGCCGGCCCCTGACAGCGCGTCCGGGCCGACCGGGCATCGCTCGATTGATCCGTCCGCTCCGCTGCGCCGTCGGTAACGTCGGCGCCATGACCGACCCCACCGTCTCGGCAGCGCTGGGCGACCTGCGTGTGCGCATCGACGAGCTCGATCGCGAGTTCGTCCGCATCGTGGCCGAACGCCTGGCGGTGTGCGAGGAGGTCGCCGTGGTCAAGGAGCGTTCGGGGGCTGCGGTCATCCAGCCGGCCCGGGTGCGCGATGTGGTGACGTCGCGCCGCCAGATGGCGATCGACGCCGGCGTCGACCCCGACTTCGTCGAGCAGCTGTTCCGCACGCTGCTGGCAGAGACCCACCGGATCGAGGTGGCCGGCCAACGCCCCGACGCGGCGCCCGACAAGATGGCGGCGCCCGACGGCCTCCGGTCCGGGCTCGACACGGTGGCCACCCGCATCGACCACATCGTGGTGGCCGTCGACGACCTCGAGGCTGCCGTCGCGTCGTTCACCGGCACCTTCGGCTTCCACCGCGAGGCCCTCGCCGGCGGCGAGGTCACCGGCATCACGGCGCTCACCGCGGGCGGTGTCACCCTCGTGCTCGTCGGCCCCGCTGCCTCGCCCGCGGTGGCCACGTACCTCGCACGGCACGGCGGGGGTATCCAGCACGTCGCGATCGAGGTCCTCAACGCCGGCTACGCACGCGCCTGCCTGGCCGACGCCGATGCGTCGCTGCTCACCAACGTCGTGGTCGACGACGACGGCCACGAGCAGTTCTTCGCAGCCCGCGATGCCGCCACTGGGCTGCAGTTGGGCTTCATCTCGCGCACCGGGCACCGGGTGGGCGTGGCGGCAGCCAACGTGCTCGCACTGTTCGACACGCTCGTCGCCTCCTGAGGGAGGGGACCAACGGCACGTCCGCCGCCCGCACCGGACGGCGTACGTTCGGGACGTGAAGCCGTTCGCGATCGCGCTCATCATCGCGCTCAAGTTCCTGATCCCGGTCGGGATCCCGTTCTCGCCGTTCGTCTTCGGCTGGGCCAACTTCGTGCTCGACACGATCGACGGCGACCTGCTCGTGCCGCTGGGACTGGCCGACAGCACCTACCAGCCGATCGACAAGATCGCCGACTGGGCCACCTACGTCGGCATGGTGGTCGCTGCGCGCCGTCACCGGTGGTCGATCCGGCGCTGGATCTACGGCCTCGCCACGTTCCGGAGCGTCGGCCAACTGCTCTTCCTCACCACCGGGGCCGAGTGGTGGCTGTTCGTCTTCGCCAACTTCCTCGAGCCGCTCTTCCTCGTCTACGCGACGGCGAGCTTCTTCCAGCACAGCGAGGAACGGACCGCAGCGTGGTTCCTCCGGCATCGGACGCTGATCGTCGTGCTGGTGGTCGTCTACAAGCTGCAGGACGAGTACATCACCCACATCGGCAACATCGACCGCACCGGGTTCATCACCGGCCTGTTCGACTGAGTCGCTGCCTCACTCGACGGCGTCGTCGTCGTCCGGAGCCTTCAGGATCAGCCAGACGACGAACAGACCGACGATCACCACGAGGCCGAGGAAGCTGCGGACGAACCAGGCCAGCGTGCCGACGACGAAGCGCAGGCCGACGAGCACGACGACGACCACCAACAGCCAACCGACCACAGTCGCCAGCGCCGACCTCCCACGCGTTGCCATGCCTGCATCCTCGCATGATGCGACGGGGCCGGGTGCTGCGCGACGCTGTGCCCCGTGCCGACTCCACCGCTCCACCCCGATGTCGCAGCCCTCGAGTTCCTGCTCGGCACCTGGACCGGTCGGGGCCACGGCGAGTACCCCACGATCGAGCCGTTCGACTACACCGAGACGATCACCTTCGGCCACGTCGGCAAGCCCTTCCTCACCTATGCGCAGCGCACGGCTGATGCGGCCGACGGTCGCCCCCTGCACGCCGAGGTCGGCTACCTGCGGATGCCGTCGCCAGGCATGGTCGAACTCGTCGTGTCGCACCCCACGGGCATCACCGAGATCGACGAGGGCACCTTCGACGGCACGACGTTCCGCCTGCGATCGACGACGGTGGGCCGTTCGGCGTCGGCCAAGGACGTCACCGCGATCGAGCGCGACATCGGTGTCGACGGCGAGGTGCTGAGCTACGACCTGCGGATGGCGGCGGTCGGCCTGCCGCTGACCCACCACCTCCGCGCCGTGCTGCGCATGGTCGTCGCCGACGACGACGGCTGAGTAGCAGCCACGACGCACGCCGTGGGTAGGGTGGGCGGCACGCACGGCAGTGCGGGGGCTACGTGTCACCTTCTTGCACGACACACACCCCCGCCGTGCTCTGGCAACTGAAACCCGGATCCATCACGGAGGTTTGCCATGACGCGCCGCGTCACTGCCGTCGTCCTGCTCTCGCTCGTCGCGCTCGCGGCGTGCGGCGGGAGCGACGGCACCACCAGTTCCACCACGCCGAGCATCGGCACCGACACGCCGAGCTTCAGCGGCGACGTCCCCGACACCGGCGCCGACGTCGTGACCGGGCAGCCGTTCCCCGCGCACCGGTGCGACGCGAACAAGGCCGCCGGCACGATCACCTACCTCTCGAGCTTCGACTTCGCTGCGACCGCGTCGATCGTCGAGGTGCTCGTCGCCGAGGACGCCGGCTACTTCGACGACCTGTGCCTCGACGTCGAGGTGAAGGCCAGCTTCTCGACCGCGAACTACCCGCTGCTCGCCGCCAACGAGGCTCAGTTCTCGAGCGCCGGCTCGTTCAGCGAGGTGGTCGACTACGCCATCGCGAACGAGGCCCAGTTCGTCACGCTGGCGGTCGAGGGCAAGACGGGCATCGATGCGCTCGTCCTGAAGCCCGGCACCGCCGCACAGCTCTCCGACCTGCAGGGCACCACGATCGGCGTGAAGGGCAAGATCACCCCGAGCGTGGCGGCCATGCTGCTGAAGGCGGGCCTGCAGGAGGGCACCGACTACACGACCGTGCTGCTCGACGGCTTCAACCCCGAGGCGCACATCGCGGTGCCGAACATCGTCGGCTTCCCCGGCTACAAGAGCAACGAACCGCTGCAGCTCGACGCTGCCGGCATCCCCTTCGACCTCTTCGACCCGGCCGAGGACGGGATCCCCGGCAGCTTCGGGATCCTCTACACGAACGGCCAGTTCCTGGCCGAGCATCCCACAGCCGCACAGGACTTCATCCGCGCCGCGATGCGGGGCCTGGCCGACGCCGTCGCCGACCCGAAGGCCGCCGCCGAGGTGGCGCTCGGCTACATCAATGCCAACGGCAACGCGATGTTCCTCTCGCCGGACGGCGAGACGGCGAGGTGGGCGGTCGAGGCGAAGCTCGTCACCGACACCAACGCCGCCACCGCACTCGGAATCCCCGAGCCCGATCAGCTCGCGAACGAGGTCGACACCTACGCTCGGATCGGCCTCTTCGGCGGCACTGCTCCCGACATCTCACCGTACGTGCACACCGACCTCATCGACGGCGTCTACGCCGCCGACCGCACCGTCATCTGGCCGAAGGGCTGACCACCATGGATCTTCTCAACACTTCTCTCGTCGACTTGATGGCCGCCGCCCGCCGCATCCGCGACGAGGCGCACGGCACGCGCATCACCTTCTCGCCGAAGGTGTTCATCCCCCTCACGATGCTGTGCCGCGACCAGTGCGGGTACTGCACGTTCGCCCAGCCGCCGGCCCGCCTCGACAAGCCGTACCTGCTGCCCGACGACGTGCTGGCCATCGCCCGCAAGGGTGCACGCCAGGGCTGCCACGAGGCGTTGTTCACGCTCGGCGAGCGCCCCGAGGAGCGCTACGAGGTGGCCCGCTCCTTCCTGCGCGAGCACGGCTACGACTCCACGGTCCACTACGTCGCCGCCATGGCGAAGCTCGTGCTCGACGAGACCGGGCTGCTCCCCCACGCCAACGCCGGCGCCCTGTTCGCCGACGAACTCGCCATGCTGCGCCCGGTGTCACCGAGCCAAGGGATGATGATCGAGACGCTGCGCGACGACCTCGCGTGCCATCGCAACGCCCCCGACAAGGTGCCCGCACGACGGCTCGCCACCCTCGAGCGCGCCGGCGAGCTGGCCATCCCGTTCACCACCGGCATCCTCGTCGGCATCGGCGAGGAGCGCGCCGACCGGATCGCGGCGCTCGAGGCGATCGCCGAGTCGCACGCCCGTCACGGCCACGTGCAGGAGGTCATCGTCCAGAACTTCCTGCCGAAGCTCCGCACCGGCATGCAGCACGCGGCAGCGTGCCCGCCCGACGAGTTCCTGTGGAGCATCGCCGTGGCGAGGCTGATCCTGCCGCCCGAGATCCACCTCCAGGCACCGCCGAACCTCAGCGACGACTTCGGGGTGCTGCTCGACGCGGGCATCGACGACTGGGGCGGGGT
>JBEGOE010000204.1:0-3462 GCA_041182165.1 Actinomycetota bacterium | reverse complement strand
CTCGCCTGGTAGCTCGACGTGATGATCACCTCGGCGCCGGCGTCGACGAACAGCCGGTGCGCTGCCACGATCACGTCGGGCTGCTCGACGACGAGCTGGGCGGTCCACAGCAGGCCGGTCGGGTGATGGCCGAGGGCCTCGAGCGCAGTCGACAGACCGCCGTCGACGACGGTGAACGTCATGCGGGCCGCACCGAGACGCCCGCCGCCTGCATCGCCGCCTTCGCCTCGGCGATGGTGTGCTGACCGAAGTGGAAGATGCTCGCCGCGAGCACGCCGGTGGCGCCGCCCTCGATGACGCCGTGGGCGAGGTGCTCGAGCGTGCCCACACCACCGCTCGCGATCACCGGCACGGTGACGGCGTCGGACACGGCCCGGGTGAGGGCGAGGTCGAAGCCCTCCTTGGTGCCGTCACGGTCCATCGACGTGAGCAGGATCTCACCCGCGCCGAGGTCGACGGCGCGCTGCGCCCACTCGACCGCGTCGATGCCGGTGGGCGTACGGCCACCGAGCAGGTACACCTCGACCCCGTCCCCCACCGCCTTGGCGTCGATCGCGCAGACCACGCACTGAGCGCCGAACTCGCGAGCGATCTCGGTGATCAGCTCGGGCCGCATGACCGCGGCCGTGTTCACGCTCACCTTGTCGGCGCCGGCGCGGAGCATGGCGCGGGCGTCGTCGACCGACCGGATGCCTCCGCCAACCGTGAACGGGATGAACACCTGCTCGGCCGTGCGCCGCACCATGTCGATCATGGTCTCGCGACCGTCGGACGACGCAGTGATGTCGAGGAACACGAGCTCGTCGGCACCCTCGCGGTCGTACTTCTCGGCGAGCTCGACAGGGTCGCCCGCATCACGCAGGTCGACGAAGTTGACGCCCTTCACCACACGCCCGTTCGTGACGTCGAGGCACGGGATGACCCGCGCCGCCCTCACGGCCGGGCCGCCGATGCGAGCGCGGCGACACCTTGCGCCACCGTGAACCGGCCCTCGTAGAGCGCCTTGCCCGTGATGACACCGCTGATGCCCGGCACAGCGGCGAGCGCGATCACGTCGTCGAGCGTGGCGACACCACCGCTCGCGATGACCGGGATGCTGGTGGCCGCGGCCGCAGCGGCGAGGCCGGCGATGTCGGGGCCCTGAAGCATGCCGTCACGGCCGATGTCGGTGATGACGAACGCCGACGCCGTGGGGAACCAGTGCAGCGCGGCATCGAGCATGACACCGCTGGCGGCGGTCCAGCCGTGCACCGCGATCTCGCCCGCTCGGTGATCGAGCCCCACCGCGACCGCGACGATCTGCGACGCATCGTCGACGAGCTGCGGGTCGCGCACCGCCGCCGAGCCCATGACCACGCGCGCCACGCCCGCATCGGCGAGCGCCTCGGCGTCGGCCACGGTGCGGACGCCTCCGCCGGTCTGCACCTGCGCCGCGCCGCTCACGGCACGTGCGATCGCCGCGACCACGCGCCGGTTCTCGGGCGAGCCGCTGCGGGCGGCGTCGAGGTCGACCACGTGGATCCAGCGGGCGCCCTGCGCCGCGAAGTCGGCGGCCACCGCGACGGGGTCGTCGCCATACGTGGTCTCCTGGTCGTAGTCGCCCTGCAGCAGTCGAACCACGCGACCGCCACGGATGTCGATGGCGGGATACAGCTCGGTCATGACGCAGCCACCTTCACGAAGTTCGACAGCAGAGCGAGACCGGTGGCACCGGACTTCTCGGGGTGGAACTGGGTGGCGAACACGTTGCCCTGACGGAACGCCGCGTTCACCTCGATGCCGTATTCACAGGTGGCGGCGACGACGCCGGCATCGGTGGGCACCGCGTGCAGCGAGTGCACGAAGTACACCCACGGCTCGGCCCCGAGGCCGGCGAACATCGGGTCGTCGACGTGGCCGGGCGCGACGTCGAGCCGGTTCCACTGCATCTGCGGGCGGGGCAGGTCGGTGGGCAGCCACCGCACCGCGCCGGCGATGACGCCGAGGCCCTGTGCGTGCGCGTCCTCGTCACTGCCGTCGAACAGCATCTGCATGCCGACGCAGATGCCCAGGAACGGCCGGCCGGACGCCACCGCGTCGAGCGCCGGGCCGTCGAGATGCGCTGCACGCAGCGCGTCCATGCAGGCCCCGAACGCGCCCACGCCGGGCAGCACCACCGCGTCGGCCGCTGCGATGACGTCGTGATCGGCGGTGAGGCGTGCGTCGGCGCCCACCTTCTCGAGGGCCTTCTGCGCAGAGCGGAGGTTACCGATGCCGTAGTCGAGCACGGCAATGACGGGGCTCACGCCAACGCCACTCACCTCAGAGCATCCCCTTGGTCGACGGCAGCGACGTGCCCTCGACCCGGACGGCGTCGCGCAGGCAACGGCCGAGACCCTTGAACGTCGCCTCGATGATGTGGTGCACGTTGCGGCCGCGCACCAGCGACACGTGGAGCGTGATGCCCGCTGCGGTGGCGAACGACGAGATGGCGTGCTCGGCGAGCTGCGGGTCGAACGGTGGCGTGCCGAGCGGGATGCACTCGGGCATCTCGACCTCCCACACCACGAACGGCCGGCCCGACAGGTCGAGCGCGACGTCGACGAGCGCCTCGTCGAGCGGGTAGCGGCCACTCGCGAACCGCCGCACGCCCACCTTGTCGCCGACGGCCTCGCGGAACGCCTCACCGAGTGCGATCGCGACGTCCTCGACGGTGTGGTGGCTGTCGATGTGCAGGTCGCCCTGCGCCACGATGCGGAGGTCGAAACCGCCGTGCTTGCCGATCTGCTCGAGCATGTGGTCGTAGAACGGCAGCCCGGTGGAGGCCGATGCCTCGCCGGTGCCGTCGAGGTCGATCGACAGCTCGATCGAGGTCTCCTTGGTGACCCGGTGACGGGTGGCAGTGCGGCTCATGCGAGCACCTCCTGAAGGGCGGTGAGGAAGGCGTCGTCCTCGGCGGGCGTGCCGATGGTGACGCGGAGGCAGTCGTCGAGGCGCGGCCAGCTCGAGCAGTCGCGCACCAGCACGCTGCGGTCGAGCAGCCCCTGCCACACCGCACGCCCGGGCATGACGCGCGGCCGGAACAGCACGAAGTTGGCGCCGCTGGGGAACACGTCGATCGGCATCGCCTGCATGGCGGCGACGATGCGCTCGCGTTCGGACACGATGTCGGCGACCCGCTGCTCCATGTCGCCCAGGTACTGCAGGGCGAGCCGGCCGGCGATCTGCTTCGCGGTGTCGAGGTGGTACGGCAGCGTCACCTTCTCGAGGTCGGCAACGAGCCACCGCGGACCGATGAGGTAGCCGAGCCGCGCCGCGGCCATCGACCAGGTCTTCGAGAACGTGCGGGTGACCACCAGCGGGGTGTCGTCGTCGACCAGCTCGAGCGCCGACCAGGGTGCGAACTGCGCGTACGCCTCGTCGACCACGAGCAGGCCGGGCGAGGGCAGCGCACGCACGGCGTCGAGCACGGCGAGCACGTGC
>JBEGOE010000203.1:0-3332 GCA_041182165.1 Actinomycetota bacterium | reverse complement strand
AAGCGCGAATATGTGGCGCTTGCCCTACATAAGAAGAAGGAGGAGCAGCAGGCCGCGGGTGCACATAGCAGGCAGAACTGTACCCGGCTGGCAGCGTTTCGGCAATGAACCGATGCGCTGCCAGCCGGATGCGTTCGTTCGGGTCAGGCCGTGGTGCCGGCGAGGGTGGCCTCGTCGGCGTTGTTCGGTGCCATCCAGGCGTAGACCAGGCCGGCCAGCACGGCGCCCACGATCGGGGCGACGATGAACACCCAGAGCTGCCCGAGGGCGTCGCCACCTTCGAAGATCGCCGGACCGATCGAGCGGGCCGGGTTCACCGAGGTGTTGCTGATCGGAATGCTGATGAGGTGGATCAGCGTGAGTGCCAGGCCGATCGCGAGGCCCGCGAAGCCAGCAGCCGCCTTCTTGTGCGTGACGCCCATGATCACGAGCAGGAACACGAACGTCAGCAGCGCCTCGGCGAACAGCACGGCACCGAGGTCGTAGAAGTTGCGATCGGGTCCGTAGCCGTTCGAGGCGAGGTTCCCGGGCGTGGTGTTGGTGAAGCCGCCGGGAACGCCGTTGGCGATGGTCCAGATCGCGCCGGCTGCGAGGATGCCGCCCACGATCTGTGCGCCGATGTAGGCGGGCGCGTCCTTCGCCGCGAAGCGCTTGCCGGCCACCAGCCCGAGCGTGACCGCCGGGTTGAAGTGGCCGCCCGAGATGTGGCCGAATGCATAGGCGCCCGTGACGACCGTGAGGCCGAACGCGAGCGAGACACCGACGAGGCCGACGTTGAGCGTGCCCTCGTCGCGGGTGATGATCGCGAACACGGCGGTGCCGCATCCGCCGAACACCAGCCAGAACGTGCCGATGAGCTCTGCAGCGAGGCGCCGCAGCTGAGACTGATCCATGAGTACCTCCTCATTCGCGGGCAACGTTGCCCGTGCGGCCGGACCCGCAGCCGCGCACCGTAGCAGCGCTGACGAGAACCCGACGATGACCCGGGTGTTCCCTGACGGACCGTTCGGATTGCTCAGCGAGTGAGGAAGTTGGTGAACTGCCAGGGGTCGTCGAGGTCGAGACCGTCGCGCTCGTTCGAGAACGCTCCGAACACGTCGCGCCGGCTGCTGACCGGATCCCAGTCGGCCGGGCCCGAGTGGAGCGTGCCGAGGTACGGCCGTGTCCTCTCGAGCAGCACGTCCCACGGGAGGTCGTCGGGCACGCAGACGCCCTGGTTCGGGTTGTCGATCATCCACGACACGGCAGCCACGATCGAGCCGGCCACCTGGAGCGTGGTGGCGCTCTGGTGGGGGAGGATCGCGCGAGCCTCGTCGATGCTGAGCACCGACCCGGTCCACCACGCCTTGTACGGGTGGCCCATCAGCAGCACCCCGAGTTCGTCGCGGCCGCTGATGATCTCGTCGTTCAGGATGCGCTGCTCGGTCTGCATCTCCCAGCCGCGCATGCGCAGCTCGAGACAACTGTTGATGGCGGCGTCGGACGGGTGGTAGGCGTAGTGCACGGTGGGTCGGTAGACCGCGTTGCCCGTGACCGGGTCGCTCACCGTCAGGTGCTCGCACATCGTGAACGCCTCGCCGTGGCGCACCACCATGCCGCGGATCTCGCCGCTCGGCACCCAGCTCCGCACCCAGGTCTCCATCCCGGGCTGGGCGAGCGCGATCTGGTTGCGAGGACCCTCGCCGGTGTGGACGTAGGCGTTCGCAGGGAGCTTGATCTCGTGGGTGCCCCAACCGAGTTCGGCCGGGGCGATGCCCTCTTCGTAGAAGCCGTCGACGCTCCAGGTGTTGACGAACTCGTCGGTGCGCTTGGGCTGGTCGGTGATCTGGGTGTCGCGCTCGGCGACGTGGATGACCTTGGTGCCCGTGTGCATCGCGAGGACGTTGAAGCCCGTGCCCGTGGTGGCCGCGTTGGCGAGTGCGCCGGACAGCTCGTCGGGCCCGAGGCCGTCCTGCACCATGGCGGTGCCGATCTCGAGGAGGGCCTGCTTCACGAGGTGGCTCACCATGCCGGGGTTGGCTCCGTGCTCGAGCACGGCCGTGGGCCCGGCGTTGTCGGGCCACGCGCGCAGCATGCGGCGCAGCTCCATGTGCCGCACGTAGAGGGTGCGGTCGAGCGGCTTGGTGTTGGCGAGGTCGATGTACGGGTCCCACACCTCGACGCTGGTGTTGAGGTAGCGGACACCGTGCTCGCGGCACCAGGTGAGGATCGTGGGGTTGTCGATGTTCCACGCGAGGTCGAGCAGCACGTCGCCGTCACCGACCCGGTCGCCCAGGAAGGTGTCGATGTTCTCCGGGGTGACGCGACCGATCTCGTAGGTGACTCCGAGCGAGATCTCGTTCGCGATGCGCGCACGGTTGTCGACGAAGTCGACGACGCTGAGCCGTGACGGTTCGATGCCGAGGTCGCGCACCAACAGCGGTACGACGCACTGGGCCACCGACCCGCAACCGAGGACGAGCACCCGTTCCGGGTGCCGCGTCACTTGGCGAACTGGTGAGGTGTGAGGGTGGCGAGCTCGGCGTCGAGCTGGGATGCCTCGGCGGCGGCCAACAGCGACTGCCAGTCGTATGCCATGCCCTTGCGTCCGGCGTTCACCGTTCCATCGAACTGGTCCATCGTGCGTCCCCTCCTCGTCGAGTTGATCGGGCCTCCGGCATCAGCCGTGACCGAGGGGGCAAACTAACGATGCCGTTCCGCTCATTGCTACTCACTGATGCAACAGATAGTGGGGCTGAGCGGTCCGTCAGTGCTGACTGACTCGCCGGTCAGTTGACCGCCTTGGCGCGCCCGGCCCAGTACGGCTCGCGGAGCTTGAACTTCTGCAGCTTGCCGGTGGCGGTGCGAGCCAACTCGTCGCGGAACTCGATGCGCTTCGGGCACTTGTAGCCCGCGAGCTTGGTCTTGCAGTACGCGATGAGCGAGGCCTCGTCGAGCGCCGAGCCGGGCGCACGCACCACCAGGGCGAGCACGAGTTCGCCCCACTTCTCGTCCGGCACGCCGATGACCGCGACCTCGGCGACCTCGGGGTGACTGAAGAGCGCGTCCTCGACCTCGATCGAGCTGACGTTCTCGCCGCCCGAGATGATGACGTCCTTCTTGCGGTCGCTGATCGTGAGGTAGCACTCGTCGTCGAGCACGCCGCCGTCGCCGGTGTGGAACCAGTCCGGGCCGTCGAGGTCGTCGGACGCGGGGTGGATCGCACCGGCGGTCGCCTCGGGCTGTGCCCAGTAGCCGGTCATCACGTGGTTGGCGCGGGCGAGCACCTCGCCGTCGGGCGAGATGCGCATCTCGACACCGAACGCCGGTGCGCCGGCGCGGCTGAGCTTCGC
>JBEGOE010000202.1:0-14072 GCA_041182165.1 Actinomycetota bacterium | reverse complement strand
CCCCCGAGCGACCGTCCATGGCCGAGGCCGCGCCAGTGACCAGCGCGACGCCGGACCGCCGAGTACACGGCCTGACCACCCGCATCGGTCAGAGTGGACACGTGAACGAGTCGCCGGCTGCCACCGAACAGGGCGGCGCCGTCGTTGGCGGCCAACCCCCCGCCAAGGCGGTCGATCGCACCACCCGCGGCTCGCTGTGGGCCATCGCTGCGGCACTCGCGTTCTCGTCGTCGACCGTGGTGGGCAAGCACCTCCTCGATGCCTACGGCGTGGCCTCGCTGCTGTGGTGGCGGTTCAGCCTGGCCACCGTCGCCCTGTGGGTGCTGCTCGCCATCCGTCGCCGCCGCGGCGGCCCCAACCCGCTCGACGCACCCGTCACCCGCCTGCTCGGCCTCGGCGTGGCGTTCGCCGCTGTGGTGTCGTCGGGCTTCTTCGCCCTCGACCGACTCGACGCCTCCGTCTACATCGTGATCGTCTACGTGTACCCGGTGCTGGTGGTGATCGGCTCGGCCTTCCTCGGCGTCCGCCCGGCGAAGGGCACCTGGATGGCGCTCGTGCTGGTGATGGTCGGCATCGTGCTCACCGTGCCCGAGCTGTTCTCCGGCACGGGCACGGTCAGCGTCGTCGGCGTGCTGCTCGCCCTGCTGCAGGCCGTGCTGTTCGCCGGCTACCTCATCGCCAACGGCAAGGTGCTCGCCCGCATCGACGGCCTCACCAACGCGGCCTGGACCATGCTCGGTGCCGCCGTCACCATGCTGCCCGTCGCGCTCGCCGGCGGGCTGACCACGCCCAGCACCACCCGCATCGCACTCGAGACGCTGATGTTCGCGCTCGTGCCCACGGTGCTGGCGACCCTGGTGATGTTCCAGGCGATGCGCGACGTGTCGGCCGCCGTGGTGTCGATGATCATGCCGCTCGAGGTGGTGCTGGCGATGGTGTGGTCGGTGATCTTCCTCGGCGACCACATCCGCCTCGTCCAATGGCTCGGCGCCGCCGTGGTGATCACCGCCGTGCTGCTGGCCCAGTGGCTGAACGCCCGCTCCATCGCCACCGCCGCCACGCCCTCGGCCGACATGCCCCCCGAAGCCCCGCCACCGGCCTGAGCATGCAGCGCGCCTGGAGTCGCACGCGGGAAGCCGGTCACGGTCACGTCATTCCGATTTCGAATGGGAGCCAAGCGCCGGGTCAGGGCTCGAATCTGGCCCAGTCCACATCCAGCATCGACGGGTCATGGACAAAATCGAATCGATCAGGGGCACGACAGAACTGCGTCCAGATCGATCGATCCGTCGCGATACCGAGGTCCGGGTACACCCGTGCCGGACGGCGGACGAGTTCGGACGTCCGGTATCGCGAGTTGGGTTCGAACACCACAGAGTCGCCGTCGAGCGTCGGGTACCACGCCAGTCCCTTCCGAGCCCGAACGTTGTCGTACTCGAATCCGTAGTCCTGATCGCACCACGCCCCGAAGGTCAGCGGCTGGGCGGGGTCGCCGCTGATCGTCGCATGCGCCCACCCCGGTGGAACCACGACGACATCGCCCGGGCCCGCCTCGATGACGAAGCACCGACCGGGATCGTCGAGGTCGAACTCTTGCATCAAGATGAGGCCCACACCCGACCAGATCTCGTAGACCTCGGGCGTCGAGATTCCGGTTCGCGGACTTCGTCGGTGCACGTGGCCCTGCGAGCGAATCGGTTCGGATCCGAGCCGGCCGGCTGCGTAGGTCACCACACCGAAGCACAGGTGTCGTTCCTCGATCTGGCGGCGCCTCCCCGGCTCACCAACGTGCATCGCGATCGCGTACACGACGTCCGGGCCATCGCTCGCAGGGTCACGAAGTGACGCCCTGATGTCGTCGAGACGTCGGAGCTCGACCGGCGGCCCGAAGCAGTTCTCGCCGTAACTGAACCCGAGAGGCTCGGTCTCGATGTGAAGGTCGAGACCATGGTCGAACTGGTCAGTCGTCGGCATCAGGCCTCGCTCTGATTCTCGCGCGGATCGTTGCGCATTCCGTACCTGCGCTCGGTCCGCTGGGACGGACGGTGAACGGTCCCGCCGACGCGGGGACGACGAAGGTTTCGGCGTAGTGCACGCGGAATGGCTCAAAGGCTCGTTCGGGGCTCTCGACGGTGATCTCGGCCCCCTCCACGAGATTGAGGACGTCGACGCTGTCGTCTCTGGTGTGAAGCACTGGCTCCCTGAACCAGTGCCGATGCGTTTCGATGAAACCGGACTCGTGGAGTCCGGTGCGTTCCATTCGGAATCCGGGTCCCTCAGCGACGAGTTCGATCTGGTCGACCAGTTCGTCTGCCACCCACTCAGTGGTGCGGCTCCAATCGATGACCTCGGCACCGCGATCGATGTTGATCGGTCGAGGCCGGCCGTCCAGACCCAGGCGACCCCAGTCCCACAACTTGAACGTGAAGATGAATGGGGTTGCGCTGATCTCGAGCACCACCGTGTCGGCACCGGAGCAATGGATGGTCCCCGCTGGAATCGACAGATGGTCGTGGCGTCTCACGGGCCATCTGTTGACGAAACGGTCGGTGTCGAAGTGCGCCCCTTCGCCCTGCGCAGCGCGGAGCGCAGCGAGCATGACGTCGGGGTTGGTCTCCGTGCGCGTGCCGAGGTACACCGAGGACGCGGCGGTGGCATCCAAGATGTAGTAGCTCTCGTCCTGCGTGTACCCCATGCCGAACCGCGTGATGTAGTCCGGGGTCGGGTGGACCTGCAAGGAAAGGTTGCCACCGCCCATCGTGTCGAGGAGGTCGAACCTGATTGGAAACTCGGCCCCGAACTGTTCGACAACTCGTTCACCGAGCAGTGCTCGAGGGTGTCGGAGGACGAGGTTGATGGCTGGCGTTTCCACCACGATGTCGCCGAACCCATGGAGCAGGCTGTTCTCCTCCGGCACACAGTCGAAGCACCACGCGTGGTTGGGCCGGTCGGTCGGAAGAGAGCACACGGCTTCCATCCAATGTCCGCCCCACGGCCCAGGGTCGAAGAAGGGGACGAGGCGAAACGGCCGACGCACGGTGCGCTCGAGCGCATCGCGGTAGCCGTCGCCGGTCACGAGACGCGGTTCGTCCGTGATCGTGGTGTCGAGCACGAAGTTCGCGTCTGCGAGATGAGCCAGCTTCCATCGATCGGCGATGCGCCAATCGACGAAGTACGCACGCTTGTAGAGCGACGATGCGGGAGCACCAGCGTTGTCCGCGCCGAGGTTCCCGGTCGCGCCACTCCTGTGGCGTTGCTGTGCCTCCCAGCGAGGCAGGTCTGCGATGACGACGAGATCCGGGTCGAATCGGGCAGCGCCCGGTCCGACGACAAGGACCACGCCGGAGGCGTCGGCGATGTCGGCTCGCAGGGCGGTCGACCGCGCGGGATCGACGAGGTCGTCGAGCGTGAGGTTCGTGATCACGCCGAAGAGCGGGTCGTCGCCTCCGAGAAAAGGAGCAACGATCTCGTCGATCGTGTCACTGTCGAAGAGGGCATCCGCAGTGCGCACCACCAGAGATGGTGAGAGATGCGGTGCGATCTCGGCAATGATTCGTTCGACATCAACGCCGATGTAGCAGTCGATTGCAACGACAGCACGACGCTGAACGACCGAGTCGCACAGACGCTCGACAACGGCCGGCCACCCGATCTCGCACGCGTCGCGAGAACCGCCCTCGATGACGGGTCGGCGGTCGAAGTTTCCGAATCCCGGTTGGTCGATTCCAGCAGGAGTTGATGTGCTGCTCATGGAGCCGTCGTCTCCTGACGCAGATGAACGGCGTGGTCGACGAGCCATGGCGCCGCACACAACGCGGCGTCATCGCCGAGCTCGGTCGACACGACGGGTACCGCCGAACCCGTGGACCACGGATCGCCATCGAGCGCGGTGGCCAGTCTCTCGACGACGTCGTGGTTTCGAGCGATACCACCGCCAATGATGATGCGTTCGGGATCGTACGCGTGGGCGAGGTCGAGGATCATCGCCGACCAGATCTCGAGGCTCCTGTTCCAGAGCCTGTCGTACTCGGGCCCGGTGCCGACGAGACGCGCCAACGCTTCGTAATCGAGATCAGCCGCACCCGCCACTCCCGGCAGTTCGCCGGCGAGCTCGCGGAGGGCCCAGGTGGATGCCTCGGCTTCTGCGCAACCGTTCATTCCGCACATGCAACGACGGCCCTGCAGGTCGAGGCGGAGATGCCCGCCGAGAACTCCTGCCGCACCGTGAGCGCCGCGCAGGACGACGCCATCGACCACGACCGCGACGCCGATGCCGGTTCCCAGGGTGATCATCAGGAGATTGTTCGCACCACGCCCTGCGCCGTGCCGCCACTCACCGATCAACGCTGCTCTCGCGTCGTTGTCGAGCACGCTGCCGATCCCGAACTCGAGCGTGCTCCACCTGTTCACATCGATGGTGACGGCGTCTTCGAACTTCTGATGGATTCGGCTGACCCGGCGGCCGTCGCGATCGACAAGGCCGGGCACCGCGAACGACACGCCGGCGCACTCCGACGGCTCGACTCCGACCGAGCTGGCCACCTCCCTGAGTGCATCTGCGATGCGGGGGAGATGCGGGCGGAGACCTGCGCTGGCGTGGGACATGATCGAGGCCCGCGCGACGACAGTTCCATGTCGAACTGCGCCGACTTTCGTGTGCGTGCCACCCAGGTCGCATGCAAGGTATGTGGCCTCAGACGAGGTCGGCTTCATTCGCAACCACCTTCGGGCTGCCGTTGGCCGAGATGATCCGGACGCCGAACCCGGCCTGCGCCAACGCTGCATAGTCGTGACCCGCGTCGGCCGGCCAACAGGCGCCGACGACGAGCTGCGTGTTCCCGGTGTTCACGACACGATGCGCCCAGCGACCAGGAACGTAATGCACTGATCCGGGTTCGATCGCCTCGACGCTCACATCGCCCGACTCGCTCTGCATGACCACATAGCCCGATCCAGCGATTCCCCAGTACATCTCGGAGGCATCGCGGCTCTCGTGAAAATGGCCGCGAGTCATGTAGTACTCGCCTCCAACAGTTCCGGGTTCGACGAACGACGTACCGAAGAAGAGGCCGCCGGGTGTACCGGGAGCGATCGGCATGAAACTCTCCACCCGGTACGCGACCGTGTCGGCCGGTATCTCCTCGTAGGCCGCGACATCCTTGAAGACTCCCTGCAGATCGCCCATCGTGCGCACGAGATGCTGGACGTCTCCGGTGATGTGGCCTGTCGGGTCGACCGTGGTCCGAGCGGAAGACGGTGTGATGTTCATCGAGATCCATCCCTGTGAGTGTCGAGCGTCCCAGAAACAGCCCAGCGGCCCAGCCGCGCCGGGACGGTCAACCGTCGCCGTGCACACTCGCAAACGTACGTGCCCGTCTACCAGGCCGACAAGCCGGCCCGGGCGGATGTGGTCCGCAACTGCTGCCGTCGCAGGCACGCGGCTGGCATGTCGGAGCGACCGACGCAGCGTGGATCGAAAATGCGTACGAGCAGGCGACGGTGAGCTCCACCCACCATCACGGCGGCCATGACCGTGCCGGCATGACCGACCCCGGCATGAGGCCCGCCCTCGACCGCGAAGTTCCCGGAATCGGCCGCGTGTTGCGCACGCCGGACGACTGCTTCGAAGGAATCGTCGACTACCCGTGGGAACCGCACGACGCGCAACTGTCGAGCGGATCGCACATGGCGTACATCGATGCCGGGCCGGCCGATGCCACCGAGACCGTCCTGCTGCTGCATGGCGAGCCGATGTGGGGCTACCTGTACCGCACGATGGTGCCCACGCTCGTGGCGGCCGGGCACCGCGTCATCGTTCCCGACCTCATCGGTTTCGGTCGCTCCGACAAACCGGTCGACCAACTCGCGTACTCGTACTCGAACCATGTGGCCTGGGTGACCGAGCTGGTCACTTCACTCGATCTGCACGATGCCACGTTCTTCGGCCAGGACTGGGGTGGCCTCATCGGCGCCCGCATGGTGGCGGACCTCGAAACCCGCTTCAGCCGCGTCGTCTTCTCCAACACCGGGCTGCCGTGTTCGGGCCCCGGGTTGCCGAACCTCGCGGCGCAGGCCCCGTTCACGCCTGACATGCTGCAGTCCCTGCTCGGCATGGACTGGCGCGCGACGTTGGACGACGACGATCGCATCGTGCCCGCGAAGGTCGAGGCGCTGGTGGAGGCGGGGCCCGCGTTCTACTTCCTCGCCTGGCGGGTCTACAGCCAGGAAGTGACCGAACTGGTGCCGTCGAAGATCGTTCCGGGGTGGTGCCTGGGGCCGGTCTCGGACGCCGCGCTGGCCGCCTACGACGCACCCTTTCCCACACCGGAACACGCGGCGGCCGCACGGCGCTTCCCCATGCTCGTGCCCATCTCCATCGACGACCCCGAGCGCCTGAAGGGCGACGCCGCATGGGCCGTCTACGAGCGGTGGAACAAGCCCGCACTCACATTGTGGGGCGACCACTGCCCACACACCTACATGGACATGGGCAACCAGTTCCGTCAGCGCATCCCAGGGGCGTCGTTGCCCGGCGTCGAGCACAAGGTCTACCGAGCCAGTCACTTCATTCAGGAAGACCTCGGCCCGGAGATCGCCGAAGAGATCGTCCGCTTCATCGCCGACGTTCCCGCCTCCTGAGCCGATCGCCGACGAGTCCGACGCGCAACGAGGGTGTGGATCCTCGTGTGCTGGCCGCCGGCGCACCACGACGAGGGTGAGGCCGGCGACACATGGTGGTCGTTATGATCCCGCCGATGCGGATCGGGATCGTCGGTGGCGGAATCGGCGGTTTCTCGGCGGCGCTGTCGCTGGCCCGGAGCGGTCACGACATCTCCGTGTTCGAACGTGCCGCGTCGCTGAGCGAAGTGGGTGCCGGCGTTCAGATCAGTCCGAACGCATGGCGGGTGCTGCACTGGCTCGGCCTGGGCGCCGAGTTCGCCGACATCGCCGTCCTGCCGACCCGCGTGGTGCTCCGCCGCTGGGAGGACGACAGCGTCATTCGCTCCAACGATCTCGATGCAGAGATCACGGCCACCTGGGGCCTGCCATTGGCCAGTGTGGCGCGCACCGACCTCATCGAGATGCTCGGCACGGCCGTGTCGGCAGTGCCGAACATCGCGGTGCACTACGGGCGGCGCGTGGCAAGCGTCGAGCCCTTCGCCGATTGTTCCACCGTGGTGTTCACCGATGGAGAAACAGCGAGCTTCGATGTGGTCGTCGGCGCCGACGGCATCCACTCGGTGGTGCGGCCGGGCGTGGGCGGTGCCGACGCTGCGCGCTTCAGCGGCTCGGTGGCGTATCGAGCGCTCGTGCCACGCGAGCGGGTCGAGGACCTCCCGGTGGAGACCACGAACCGGGTCGGGCCCGACAGCCATGTGGTGAGCTACTTCATCGGGCGCAACCGCAGCCACCTGAACCTGGTGTGCATCACGCCGGAGGACACCTGGACCACCGAGTCGTGGACCGAGCCGGGCACCCTCGACGATCTCCGCGCGCGGTTCGCGAACTGGTCACCCCAGCTGCAATCGATCCTGGACCGCGTGGACGAGCCGGTGTTCCGCTGGGCTCTCTACGACCGAGAGCCCAGCGCGCAGTGGGGAGTCGGCACGACCACGCTCCTCGGGGATGCCTGCCATCCGATGCTGCCGTTCATGGCGCAGGGGTCGTGCCAGGCCATCGAGGACGCTGCGGTGCTGGGGCGCTGCCTTGCCGACGTCGACGCGGCGAGCGGCGCTGCGGCGCTCCGTCGTTACGAGTCGGCTCGTCAGGAACGTACGGCGCAGGTCCAGACCGCTTCGTTCGGGAACCGCGACCTGTTCCACATGCCCGACGGGCAGATGCAGCGCGAGCGTGACGAGTTCCTCGCCCTCGGGATCGGCGGACTGTCCATGCTCGACTGGGTCTACAGCTACGACCCCGTGACCGCACCGATCTGAGCCGGCGACTTCGCCCCCTGACCGCTCAGCCCCCCGCAGAAGATCGCTTTCTTCGCCACCGAATCATCTCGTGAAAGGTCGTACACATGGCAACAACAGTGACGCTCACCGGCACTGGTGGCCCACCCGTCGCACCTGGTCGCGCCGGAGCCGGCGTGTTCGTGAAATATCAGGATGTCGTGGTGCAATTTGATGCAGGTCGCGCCACGTGCAATCGGTTGATCGAAGCGGGTCTTCGACTTGCTGATCTCGATGCAGTGTTCATCACTCACCTCCACAGCGATCACGTCTTCGGATTGGCAGAGCTCGTTCTGTCGAGGTGGCTCGAGACCCAATTCGATGAGGTAGCCACACCACTGCCCGTTGTTGCCCCGTCTGGAGGAGCAGCACGCTTCGTGCAACGAATGCTGGAGCCGTACGACGAAGACATCCACATTCGACGCGAGCACATGGGCTCACGCGAAGTGGTGCTTGATGCTCGGGAGTTTTCCGCTTCATTCACCCCCGTTGAAGTGTGGGCTTCTGCGGATCGCGCAGTCGTGGTGGAATCTGTCGCCGTGCACCATGAACCAGTCCCAGATGCGGTTGCGTACAGAGTCACCACGCCTGACGGCTCGGTCGTGATATCGGGCGATACACGTGTGTGCCAAGAAGTGGAAGATTTCAGTCGACACGCACATGTCCTCGTACACGAGGCATTTCGTCGCGCCCCGCTCGCACAGCTCATCGAGCATTTTCCACGCATCAGTTCAATTCTTGATTATCACGCCGACCCAATTCTGCTCGGTGCCATGGCGCAACGAGCACACGTGAAGACTGTGATGCTCACCCATCTGGGGCCACCGCCACACAACGAAGTCGACGAACAAGGGTTTGCAGATGATCTCACCGCAGGTGGCTACACCGGTGATGTCTTGGTAGGTCGCGACCTCATGTCGATCACGTTCTAACGATTCGTTTCGATGCGGGATGCCGATCACGGTCACGTCATTCCGATGTCGAATGGGGGTCATGTGCCTCCCTGGCACGCCGGCCAGAACCGTGAGCGCAGTCGCATGGCGCGAACGGGATCAGACGCGCAGCCTTCGGCTGCTCCGGGTCCACCGACGTGTGCGTAACGTACCGCGGGTAGATGACACCGAGCTGCGAGGGATCGCAGTACGTACGAGGGGGCACACATGGAGTACGGACTCGCGTTCGCCAGCAGCATCGCGTTCGACCACGACAACGCGTTGGAGCTGTGCCGTCGTGCTGCCGGTGCCGGCTTCGGGTCGTTGTGGGGCGGCGAACACGTGATCATCCCGACCGAGATCTCGTCGCGCTACCCCTACACCGCCGACGGCAAGATCCCGGCAACGCCGGAGACGCCGATCCCCGATCCTCTGATCTGGCTCGCCTTCGCCGCAGCGGCCGCTCCCGGCCTGCGTCTCGGCACGTGCATCCTCATCGTTCCGCAGCGCAACCCGGTCGTGCTCGCGAAGGAACTCGCCACGCTCGACCGACTCTGCGGCGGTGGCGTCGATCTCGGCATCGGCGTCGGCTGGATGCAGGAGGAGTTCGATGCGATCGGTGTGCCGTGGGCGCGCCGTGGCGCTCGCACCGACGAGTACATCGCGGCGATGCGCACGCTGTGGAGCGGCCCCGAGGTCGAGTTCCACGGCGAGTTCGTCGACTTCGGCAGAGTCACCTGCAGCCCGCGGCCGGTGCACGCCAAGATCCCGATCATCGTCGGCGGCGACACCGACGCGGCCATGAACCGCGCCGTTCGACTCGGCGACGGCTGGTATCCGGGTCAGTCCGATCCTGCGGCGCTGGCACCGCTCGTCACCACGATGCGCGAGCGGGCAGCGGCAGCGGGCCGCGACCCGTCGTCGATCTCCCTACACGTGAACTACGGCATCCCGCGCGGCAGCGCCGACGAGGTGGCCGAGCACATCGGTCGGCTCACCGAACTCGGCGTCACGCGCCTGATGGTGCCGGCGTTCGCCTTCGTCGGCCCCGGCGGCCTCGACCGCATGGACGCCTTCGCCGAGCACCTCCGCGCCGCCTGCTGACCGGCGAACGCACCCCGATCTGCCACGAAAGGAACCGACATGCTCAGCTTCGATCTCCAGGGGAAGGTCGCCGTCGTCACCGGCGGCGGCCAGGGCATCGGCGAGGGCATCGCCCGCGCCTACGCAGCCGCAGGTGCCGCGGTGGTCGTCGCCGCCCGGCACGTCGACCGCATCAGTCGCGTCGCGAGCGACATCGAGGCCGCCGGCGGTCGTGCGATCGCCGTGCCCACCGACGTCACCGATCTCGCCGCACTGCGCGCCCTGGCCGACGCTGCGGTCGACACCTTCGGCGGTCTGCACGTCTGGGTGAACAACGCAGGTGGATCGACGGTGCGGTCACCGCTGCGCGAACTCGACGAGGCGGCGTGGGACTCGTGCATCGAGGTGAACCTGAAGGCCGTGTGGCGGGCGTCGGTCGTGGCTGCCGAACGGATGACCGACGGTGGTTGCATCATCAACATCACCTCCCCGGCGGCGAAGGGTGCGCCGGGCAGCGGGCACTACGCGGCGGCGAAGGCCGGCGTGAACGCGCTCACCGCAACGCTGGCACTCGAGCTCGCTCCGGCGATCCGGGTCAACGGCATCGCCCCGGGCTACGTGCCCACCGAGGTGATGATGACCGCGCTCGACACGGACATCCCGAAGCTCGAGGACATGGCGCAGAGGCGCATCCCGCTGAAGCGCCTCGGCACACCCGACGACATGGCCGCGGCAGCGATCTATCTCGCCAGCGATGCCGGCGGTTGGGTGACCGGTCAGACGATCACCGTCTCCGGCGGCCTCTGACGGTCGGCGGTCGACGGGCCACCCCACAGCTTTCCGTGGCGGACCGGATGGAGCGACGTCCACGGAGACCGTCCTGCTGCTGCATGGCGAGCCGATGTGGGGCTACCTGTACCGCACGATGGTGCCCACGCTCGTGGCGGCCGGGCACCGCGTCATCGTTCCCGACCTCATTGGCTTCGGTCGCTCCGACAAACCGGTCGACCAACTCGCGTATTCGTACTCGAACCATGTGGCCTGGGTGACCGAGTTGGTCACTTCACTCGATCTGCACGATGCCACGTTCTTCGGCCAGGACAGGCCATCGAGGACGCTGCGGTGCTGGGGCGGTGCCTTGCGGACGTCGACGCGGCGAGTGGCGCGGCGGCGCTCCGTCGTTACGAGTCGGCTCGTCAGGCCCGTACTGCGCAGGTCCAGACCGCCTCGTTCGGGAACCGCGACCTGTTCCACATGCCCGACGGGCAGATGCAGCGCGAGCGTGACGAATTCCTCGCCCTCGGGATCGGCGTACTGTCCATGCTCGACTGGGTCTACAGCTACGACCCCGTGACCGCACCGATCTGAACTGCGCCCGGTGATCGCCATCGAACGCCTCGGTCGACGAATCGAATGACCAGCGGTAGGTGGCGCTCGTTGTCAGCTGCGGTCATCTCGGTTACCTTTACGACCGTGGAGTATGTAAAGGAACGCCGACGCGGATCGACCACGATCAGCTCCAAACACCAGGTCACGATCCCGGTTTCGGAACTGCGCGCCGCCGGGCTTGCAGCAGGCGAGCGTCTCGTGGCCCGCGCCGACGGACCCGGTCGAGTCATCTTGGAACGCGAGCACGACGTGCTCTCCGAGTTCGCCGGGGCCCTCACCGGCGCCTATTCCGAGGCTTCGCTCGAATCCTTGCGCGACGAATGGGACTGATCCATCTCGACACGGGCGTCGTCATTGGGCTCCTCGACGCAACCGACGCCCACCACGAGTCGGCCACTCAGACACTCGCCGAAGCGGTGCGATCCGGTGATCGTCTCGCCATGGCCGCGTCAGCGTTCGCCGAGTGCCTCGTCGGGCCGTCGCGTCGAGGCCGACGCGCCATCGAGACCGTCGACGACCTCTTCGTCCGCCTTCCGATCGAGATCGTCCTCCTCGACGCAGCCATCTCGAGGATGGCTGCGGGCATCCGTGCCAAGCACACATCGGTGCGGCTCCCCGACGCGCTCGTCATCGCGACCGCTGCACACGCCTGCGCCGATCGACTCGTCACCACCGACCGTCGATGGCCGACAGCTCGCAAACTCGGTCTCATCACCGTGATCACCACGCTCTGACACGGCACCTCCCGAACCCGGCAGCGAGATCCCGGTCGACGTGGATGACGTTCGAATGCTCGACCTCTCCTCGGCACAAGGACAAGCAACCACCTTCGGCTGACTCCCCGCTCGATCCTCCTTCACCCAACGCATCCGAGCGGTGCACGCTGCACCCACCCGTCGCAAGCGCCTCGGGAAGTGGACCCGGTTGCCCACCCACTCGGCCCTGACAGGCCGGCGCTGGCACCCTTACACCGACGGCTGTCTGTGATGTCTCCAGAGACGGGAACTCCAGGCGATGCACCCTAAGCCAACGACGAGGAAGGCCACCCAGACGAGTTCGACCCCGTTGCCACGCGCAATCGACCCTGCGAGCATTGCGCTCCCGTAGGCACTCGTGCTGCCACCGACCGCAGCCCAAGACCGTGCTCCGAAGCGACGCCGCCGCTTCGTCAGTCGGGCGTGGGGCTGCCCGGCAGAATCGGCCAGCTGCATTGCCCGTCGTCCAAGAACCAAACGGACCCCGGCGATCCCTATGCACGCGACCGCAGCGACCAGGATGAACTGGATCAGGTCGGAGGCACCCGGCACCACGGGACTCGCTGCTGCAAAGTTGGCCGAAATCAGCTCCATTTGCATTTCCCTGTTCTGGATGGCGTCGTCCAGTCGAAGTCCACGGTCACAGCCTTCCCGAGTTGGCGCGACCATTTCCACTTGACGCACCCGCGGTTCGCATGCGCGCTATCGAAGGCGTTAGCTAGATCGGCCACCAGCCATGCTGTCCATACGACGCACGCAAGGCCCACCGCAGGGGCAGCTGGACCCGATGCTGCAACGAGTAGCCCGCACATCACTGCAGCGATGCCACCCTGGCCTGCCATGACCGTGTTCATTCGATTGTTGTACAGCGCCTTCGTTGTAGCGACGCTGATCCAGCGTGTACAGGTAGTCCAGCCACAGTCCTCGTAGAACGCTGGATCGGCAACGACGGGGTAGGCCGCCTGGTGGTGCGCAACGGTCTGAATCAACGTAGCGCCCTCGATTCGGTAGGCGGTTCGGACTGCGGCACCGTTCGCGTCGTACGCCCAGGGGGCTGCGACGGCGATGACCACGTTGCCATCAGCGCCGACCATGTTCGCGCCTCCGTCCGACGCTGGAACGAGCGATGCTCCGGCCGGCAGCACCATAGGAAACCGGAACTCGGTGGGTGCTTGGGGGCCGTCGATCACGACCAACGCACGCATCCCACCGTCCGGTGTTGCCTGTGCCGCTACGGCGACATCCGGCAACGCGTCGGCGTACACGACTTCACCGGATGCCTGGCGGACCCCGTCATCTGCGTTCGCTGCGCCGGGTAGGCCGATCTCGATCGACGCGCCATCCGCGGTGGTCAACGACAACCCATCAGTTGGGTCCTTCGGCAGCTCGACCACCGAACCAGCCGACATGGCGGTGAACCCCTCCGACGATGCAACCGTCATCGCTGACGGCCCCGTCACACTCGCGACGTCCGCCAACGCCGCAGCAGCCTCACCGACCGTCACCGTGTGATCCGTACCGGCGGGTGCAGCAGTGGCCTGGCCGACCACCACCGATGACACCACCATCACCGCCACCATCATTGATCCGAGCACCCGACCAGCACGCATCCCACACCCCCATCTTGAGAACCGACCCCGCCGAGTATGTGTGTGTGTGTGTGTGTGTGAATTGTCAAATCCTGCTTGGCCTTTCCACGTCGCACTGGGAGCGCGTCGGCGTAGGCCCTGCCGGGCCTGACTCACCATCGAATCAGTACACCTACGGGTGTCGGGCGGTGGTGAGCGATGCGGGTGCCGCTCGGTCGGTACGTAGCGATGGCGCCGGCCGGCTGGGCTCGGATTACCGCCGCGGCAGTTGGCACAGTTGTCCGCGAGTTGACACAGCAATCCGACACAGTGGCTGCGCTTGCCCAGGTGAGCGAGGGCCGAAATCGACACAGAGGCACTGTGTCGATT
>JBEGOE010000201.1:0-4932 GCA_041182165.1 Actinomycetota bacterium | reverse complement strand
TCGTCGCCCACTCGCCGGAACTGATCGTCGTCCTGCAGCCGGACGGCAGCTGGCGCTCGATGAACGACGCCGGGCGCACGTCGCTGGGCTACGGCGGACCGAACCCCATGCCGCGGGACATGTTCGACCTGCTGCACGACAGCGACCGCGACCGGTGCCGCTACGAACTCGACCGGATCCTCGCCGGGCGTGGCACCCCACAGTCGCGGCTTCGCGTCCGTGTTCGCTCGGCTGCCGGTTCCTATCGAATGTTCGAGGTCGCAGCCACGAACCAGGTCGACAATCCGGCAGTGGGTGGCGTCGTCGTCTACGGGCGGGACTTGACCCCGCAGGCCGAGGCCGAGCTGCAGCTGGCGGCCAGCAAGCGCCGGTTCGGAGAACTGGTCGAGCTCATGCCGGATGGCGTGTGGTTGATCGACCCGCACGGTGTCATGCAGTACGCCAATCCGCGACTTGCGGACATGCTCGGCGTCGGCATCGACGAGCTCGAGGGTGTGCCGCTCACCGACTACGTGTTCGAGGAGGACCTGCAACAGCTGGAGCGGCACCTCCAGAGCCGCCGAGACGGCGTGTCCGGGCAGCACGAGTTTCGGTTCCGCCGCAAGGACGGCTCTGAGTTGTTCGCCGTCGTCAGTACCGCCGTGCTCGACTCGGCGGGCCATGCCGGCACGATCGGGGTGGTCATCGACATCACCAGTCGACGTGAGATCGAACAGCGGCTGTCCGATGCGCTGAAGCATGCGCGGGCTGTCAGCAACGCGAAGGACCGGTTCCTGACCCGCGCGAGCCACGAGTTGCGCACGCCGCTGACTGCCATCACGGCGCACGCTGAGCTCCTCGGCGAGCAGGTCACGGGATCCGAGCGCGAGCAGCTGGGGTCGATCGAGCGGGCCGCAGCGCGGCTCGCCGAGATCCTCGACCAGTTGATCGACCTCGCTCAGGCCGAAACGGAAGCACCGGTGCTCCAGCCGGTCAACCTCCTGTCCGCGCTGGACAGCGGGGTCGCCGGGGTGACCACGAGCGTGCAGCTGAGCAGATGGATCGGCCCGTACTGTGCGGTTCTGGCAGACCCGGCACGTCTGACGCGCTCGTTGGCGCATCTCACCAGCCTGGCGCTGAAGAGCGCCGAGGCCAACGGTGGGCCGTCGCCGGTGATCTCGGCTGTGCTGACGAGCGGCCGCTGGCACGTCCAGCTCCGATTCGAAGCGCCCGAGTCGGTGGCCGAGGCGATCGCCGCGTTCTTCGAGAGGCCCGATGTCCAGGTCGGTTCACCCGGTGCGGCCCTGCGCTTGTCGATCGCCCAGACGTTCCTGCATCGGATGGGGGGCACGCTCGGGTCGCTGCGCCGTGGCACCACGACGATCATCTGGTTCGAACTGCCTGCCGCTGCCGACACCGACGCCGCGCAACAACCGCCCGTCGCGCCGCCGCCGGCAGGGCCGGCGCGCATCGTCTACGTCGAGGACGATCCGACCAACGGGGCGATCGTGCAGTCGGTGCTCCGGGATTGGGATGCCGAGATCACCGTCTGCCCGCACGGCGCAGCCCTGTTCGACCATGTCGACCGGTACGGCGCCCCGACCCTGATCCTCTTGGACCTGAACCTGCCGCGCGCGCACGGGATCGAGGTCATGGCCGAGATCCTCTCGCGCCCCGACACGGCTGATGTGCCGGTCGTCGTCGTCTCTGCGGATGGTTCGCTCGCAACTCGGAACGTGGTCCTCGAACGTGGTGCCCGGCACGTCGTCACGAAGCCGTATCGCGTCGCAACGCTCCGCAAGATCGTCGCGGAGTTCGTCGCGCCACCTGAGCACTACGAGAACAAGGGGGGAGGGTCGTGATCGCAGCGGACGATGCACGGCCCATCCTGGTGATCGACGACGACCCGGGCATCAGGGCAGCGCTCACCGAGGTGCTCCGAGCGGCCGGTTACTGCGTCATCACCCGCCACAGCGGTGACGACGGGCTGGCAGCAGCCGTGAGCGAGGACCCCTGCCTCGTCCTGCTCGACCTCGGGCTTCCGGACGTCGACGGCTCGGACGTGCTCACGACGTTGCGCAGGGCGAGCACGGTGCCCGTGATGGTGCTGAGCGGGCGCAGCAGCGAGGTGGACAAGGCCCGCGAGCTGACGGCCGGGGCCGACGACTACCTCGTCAAGCCGTTCGGCAACCTCGAACTGCTGGCCCGGGTGAACGCGGTGCTGCGGCGGGCGCCGCCGAATGACACGTCGCGCACAACGCTCGTCGACGGCACGATCGTGGTGGATCTCCTGGCCCGGACCGTGACCGTCGCCGGCGGACCCGTGGCGCTGTCGCGTACCGAGTTCGCGCTGTTGACCCTGTTCCTGCAGGAGCCCGGCCGGGCGCTCGGCTACAACCAGATCCTTCGGCGGGCATGGAACGATGTGTCGGGGGTCGGACCCGATCGGATCAAGTTCACGGTCCGGCGACTGCGTACCAAGCTCGGCCACACCGAGGGCGGACGGCTCACGCCGGTGCGCAGCGTCGGCTACCGCTGGGACCCCCGGTGAGCGGCCAGTCCGATTAGCTTGCGGCCGACAGCCGGGGGCTGGGAAAGGCAGGTCCGAGCGTCATGGGCACTTCCGCTGGGTGGGGAGACTTCTCGACCGGGGACTCGAATCGCCTGGTGGTCGCGACGTCGACGCCCGTCCTGATCTGCGACAGCAAGGGCACGGTGGTCAGCGCCAACGCGGTGGGGGCGGTGATGCTGGACCTGTTGACGCCCAACGCGGAACGGCGCCTGCCGCCGACCGGATGGGAGATGGTGACGCTCACCGGGGAGACGTTCGACCCGCTCCACGGTGCTGCGTCGGCCGACGACCCGGACAGCGGCCTCATCCAGATCCGGTCGCTGCACGACTCGCGAGGCGCGTGGTACTCGTTCCAGCGCATCGTGCTCGATCCGGATGACACCGGCCCCAGGTTCGCCTTCACCATCCACACGAGCCCGGCGTACGAGGCTGCAGCTCGGATGTGGCGCCACGAGCGCCTCGGCAACGACGTCTTCGCGACGGTGACGGTCGCGCCCGATGGGGCGATCGCAGTCCACCGGCACGAGCCTGACGGGACCAGCGAGCACTACGACACGTCGAGCATTCGGATCATCGCCGGCGAGTCGGTGCTGCATTCGCTGACAGAACGAGAAGCACCGTTGAGCGAATGGCTCGTCGTCGAACTCATCGACATGGCCGGTTCCCGGCGGGTGATCGAAGCGGATGGGTGGGGCCGGCGGCTCCCCGACGGGACACTCGTCGTCGACGTCGTCGCTCGTGACATCACCCACGAAGCCGAGGTGAAACGCCAACTCGACGAGGTGCTCGAGCGCTTCACGGTGGCGACCGAGCATGCCAACCACGTGGTTGCCGAACTCGTTGACGGACGCATCACCTGGGTGTCGGGCTCGATCACTGCGGTGCTCGGCTACGAGCCAGCCGATTTCCTCGGGCTCGACGCCGAGCAGGCCGCTGTCGTCCTGGGTCGCCCCGGGTCGTTCGCCGCGCTCGGGGACTGCAGCGCCGAGGAGGTCCCCGTCATGTGCAAGGACGGCAGCAGCCGCTGGGTGAAGTTCATGATCCGCCTCCACGAGGCGGGCGATGACTTTCGCTTGCTCGTCAGCCTCCAGGACGTCGACGACATGCATCGGGGCAACGATGAGCTCGCGGCGGCGCGCGCCTACCAAGAGGCTGTTTTCGAGCAGGGCTCGGACGCGGTGCTCGTGTTCGACCGGGACGGCACGATCCGGTTCGGGGCCGATCGGTACCGGCAGTTGATGGGACTCGGGCCCGACGTCCTGCCCGGGAGCGGATGGATCGGCAGGGCCGACGCGATTGCGAGGAGAATCGTGGAGGACGCGAACCTCGAGATCCGCACCGCGCCGCACGGCACGACCACCACCTGCCAGTTCCGTACTCGCAAGCCGGACGGGGAGGAGATCGAACTCGACTCCGTGCTCACCAACCGGCTCGCCGATCCGATACTCGCAGGCGTGGTCGTGAGCGTTCGCGACGTGACCGCTCGGAACGAGTCCGAGCGCCGGTTCAGCATGATGGCGCGGCTCGCCGGCGAGGGCCTGATGGCGATGCATTCGTACACCAGCATGGTGGCGTTCGCGAACGACGCGATGTCCGCCATGACCGGGCTGAGTGCCGATGAGTTGGTCGGCGCCAGTTGGCGGAGCTTCGTCCACCCCGACGACATCGACCGGATGAAGACGGAATGGCTGGCAACCCCGACAGGCGAGATCTCGCGTATCGCCGTCCGGATCCTGCGGCCCGACGGCAGCGTCGTGCCGGTCACGATCACTGCGGCGAGCCCTTACGACCAGAACCCGAACGACCGCTGGACGTTCGCCGTGGTCACCGACGTCTCTGAGTTGCGGCGCACGCAGGACGATCTCGACGCCGCTGTCCGTCAGGCTCAACGTGCCAGCGCCGCCAAGTCACGTGTCGTCTACGACGTCAGCCACGAGATGCGGACACCGCTCGCGCCCATCGTCGCGTTCTCGGAACTGCTCGTCGAGACGACAGACGACCCGACCGTCAGGGAGTACGCCAACCACATCCTCCGGGGGAGTGAACGCCTCACACGGCTCGCCGACGACCTGGTCGACATCTCCCGCATCGAATCGGGCGTCGTGCCGGTCGAGTTGGCCCCGGTTCATGCCCTCGCCGTGTGTCGCGAGGCGGCCGCCGGCCTGGCGGGGGAGGCCGAGTTGGCAGGGCGATCGGTCACCGTCGAAGGCGACGACGTCACGGTGCGCGGTGACGCCGTGCGGCTGATCCAAGTCGTCTCGAACCTCGCCCACAACGCGCTCGCCCACGCGCTCACCGACGTGACCGTGGACGTCCGCAGGAACGGCGATCGGGCGCTCATCTCGGTGATGGACCGTGGCCCTGGCATCCCGCTCGAGCAC
>JBEGOE010000200.1:0-6734 GCA_041182165.1 Actinomycetota bacterium | reverse complement strand
CACCCCGCCCCGCCCCGACACAGACAGGATCGACACATGAGCACTGACGCTCCCCACGAGATGGTCCCTCACGAGATGGTGGAGGTCTTCGACACGACGTTGCGTGACGGCCTCCAGGTGGAGGGTGTCTCGGCCACCGTCGACGACAAGCTCCGCATCGCCGAGCAACTCGACTTCCTCGGCGTGCACTACATCGAGGGCGGATGGCCCGGCGCGAACCCGAAGGACATCGAGTTCTTCGCCCGGGCCGCCACCGAGCTGCAGCTGCACACGTCGACCATGGTCGCGTTCGGCTCGACGCGTCGGCCGAAAGGCAAGGTCGACGACGACGTCACGCTCCGCAACCTCCTCGACGCCAACACCTCGGCGGTGTGCATCGTGGCGAAGAGCTGGGACTACCACGTGCTCGAGGCGCTGCAGACGACCCTCGACGAGGGCGAGGCGATGATCGCCGATTCGGTGGGGTTCCTCGTCGGTGCCGGCCGGCGCGTGCTCGTCGACATGGAGCACTTCTTCGACGGGTACAAGCGCAACCCTGAGTTCAGCCTGCGCGTGCTCGAGGCAGCAGTCGTGAACGGCGCGTCGCACCTCGTGCTGTGCGACACGAACGGCGGGTCGCTGCCGCACGAGGTCGAGCAGATCGTGGCCGATGTCCACCGGCACGTCGGCAGCGACGTCACGATCGGCATCCACTGTCACGACGACACCGGCTGTGCCGTTGCCAACTCGATGGCGGCGGTGCGCGCCGGGGCTCGCCACGTGCAGGGCACGCTCAACGGCCTGGGCGAGCGCACGGGCAACTGCAACCTCACCACCGTCATCCCGAACCTCCAGCTGAAGTTGGGCGTGCGCTGCCTGCCCGAGGGCCGCATCGAGCGGCTCACCTCCGTCAGCAACCATGTCGCCGAGGTGCTCAACCGGCCGCTCAACCCGCAGGCGCCGTACGTCGGCTCGTCTGCGTTCGCGCACAAGGCCGGCCTGCACGTCAGTGCGATCGCCCGTGCCAAGGACGCGTACGAGCACATCGACCCCGAGCTCGTCGGCAACGGCACGAGGTTCGTGGTCAGCGAGATGGCCGGTCGGGCCACGATCCAGATGAAGGCCGACGAGCTCGGTCTTTCGATGGACGGCCCCGCCGTGAACCAGGTGATCGACGACCTGAAGCGCCTCGAGCACGAGGGCTACCACTTCGAGGCGGCCGATGCGTCGCTCGAGCTGCTCATGCGGCGAGCCACGGGCTGGGCGCAGACGTTCTTCAAGGTCGAGAGCATGCGGGTCATCACCGACGAGCTGCCCAGCGGTGACTTCACGACCGAGGCCACGGTCAAGGTCTGGATCGGCGACGACCGTCAGGTCCACACGGCCGAGGGCAACGGACCCGTGAACGCGATCGACACGGCGCTGCGTGCCGCGCTCGGGTCGGCGTTCCCGTCGCTCCGCAAGGTCCACCTCACCGACTACAAGGTCCGCATCCTCGACGGTGCCACGGCCACCGGTGCGGTCACCCGTGTCCTCATCGACTTCAGCAACGGGTCGCGGAGCTGGACCACCATCGGGGTCAGCACCAACATCATCGAGGCGTCGTGGCGTGCGCTCGAGGAGGGCCTCGTCTTCGGTCTCCTGCACGACAGCTGACGGGCACCACACGACGTTCCGGCCCGAGACCACGTTCTGCGGGTCGGGTCGGATAGAAAGAGCGGTGTATGGCCGTTCCCAAGTTCGCCCCCAGCTCGCCCATCGACGACGCCCGCAGCTATCGCTCGCCCGACCACGTCCCGGGTGCCTGGATGCCTGCACGACCGGCTGAGGTCCGTGGCTTCCAGCCCGAGGGCGGCCGCCTCGGCTACCAGGGCCCAGACCAGGGCTTCGGCATCAAGATCGCCAACACCTTCCGCCCGAAGCTCCAACTCGCTCCCGGCGAGAGCCCCGACGACGCGGTGCGCGGCTGTCTCGGCATCGGGCTGCGCCGGGCGTCGTTGTTCAGCCGTGCGCCGGTCATCCACGACTTCACGATCGCGTTCACAGTGTGGGGCTTCCTCGACATCGTGGCGCCCGCCGAGCTGGTGGGCCTCCGGGTGAAGGCCTTCCAGGGCGTGGCCCACATCGCACACGCCTACGATCAGCAGCGCACGTTGGTCGACATGGTGCCCGTAGCCACGCTGCGCATGAGCCCGCAGCAGGTCACCGCTGCGTATCCCGTGCGGTGGCGCGAGCTCCTCGGTCTCGACTGACGAGCACCCGGTGGTCGATCGGGGTCATCGGTCGATCGGGGTCATCGGCCGGCCGGATGCGCCGGCGGCAAGGCGGCGGCTGCCCTGGCCAGGGCGTCGCTGACGACCTGGAGACCTGCGGGTTTGCTGACGAAATGGTCCATGCCGGCCTCGAAGCACGCCAGCTGATCGGCTGCCGCAGCCGACGCGGTCATGCCGATGATGTAGGGACGGTCCGGGTTGCGGCGGAGGGCGTCGGCGACGGCCAGCCCGCTCATGCCGCTGAGCTGCACGTCGAGCAGCATCACGTCGAATCGCTCGGTGTCGAGTAGCTCGAGCGCCTGCTCGCCCGAGCCCACGGTGCTCGTCGTCATGCCGAGCCGGGTGCACTGCGCTTCGGCGACCATCTGGTTCACGACGTCGTCGTCGACGATGAGGACCCGCATGGTCCCCGGCGCAGGGGCCGACCCGGGACGCGGTGCGGACGGTGGGGTCTCGGCGCTGGTGGGGAGCGGAAGGCGGATGGTGAAGACCGACCCTCGGCCGACCTCGCTGCTGACGTCGATCGTGCCACCCATGTTCGTGACGAGGAGCTGGACGATGGCGAGGCCGAGGCCGGCACCGCGGTGGGTGACCGCCGCTTCGTCGCCACGGACGAACGCCTCGAAGATCCGCTCCATCGTCCTGTGGTCGATGCCGATGCCCGAGTCGGCGACGGTGAAGGTGATCATGCCGTCCGGTGCGCCGGCGACCCCGACGCTCACGTGGCCGTCGGTGGTGTACTTCACTGCGTTGCCGATCACGTTGTGGAGGATCTGGCCCAGGTGGCCGCCGTCACCCATCACCACGATCGGTGTGGTCGGATCGATCTCGACCCGGACGTCGACGGCGTCGCGCCGCACGCCGGTGGCCGCCAGCGCGGTCACCGAGCAGACCAGGCTGTGCAGGTCGAAGCTGGTGGGCCGCAGCTGGAGCCCGACCTGTTCGACCCGGCTGAGGTCGAGCAGGTCGTTCACGATCCGTTGGAGCGTGATGGCCTGGGCATGCAGGGCGGCGGCCATCGCCCCATCGTCGGTGCCGTCGAGGCGCTGTGCGAGGAGCTCGGTGATGCCGGTGATGCCGTGGAGCGGGTTGCGCAGCTCGTGGCTGACCGTGGCGACGAACGACTGCTGACGCCGCGCGGCGATCACCTCGGCCTCGCGTCGTTCGTCGAGCTCGTCCTGGGCCGCCTGCTTCTCGGTGACGTCACGGCCGACGGAGACCACGGACAGGATGTTGCCCTCGCGATCACGGATCGCCGTGTCGACCCACTCGACCGTACGACCGCCCTCGTACGAGCGCTGCGTCGTGCGGCTGAGACCCCCTCGACGCACCAGGTCGAGGGTCGCCTGTTGCTCGTGCCGGTTCCCGGTGGGGACGAGGTCGAGCAGGTTCATCCCGACCACCGAGGTCGTGTACCCGAAGAAGCCCATGTAGGTCTGGTTCGCCCAGACGATGATGCCGTCAGCCGTCCATTCGCAGATCAGTTCGCTCTGCGCATCGAGCACTCGTTCGAACTTGTAGCGCGACAGGTCGAACGTACTGGCGCGCCAGAGCCCGTCGGGGATGATCCGGCCGAGTATGGCGAACGGGATCCCATCGGCGTTCCGCACCAGCTCGGACTCGAGCATCGCGCCGAACTCGATGCCGTCGGCGCTGCGGTACCGCTTTGCCACGATGAACCGATCGAGCTCGCCGCGCCGATGCATCTCGAGGTATCGGGCCGTCATGGTCCGGTCGTCGGCGGCAGTGATGTCGTCGGGGACGAGACCCACGTCGGTCGTGCCGAACAGGTCGCGGAAGGCCTGGTTCGACCAGCGCTGGACCCCGTCCATGTCGAGGATCGACGCGGCGCACCGGGAGCGCTCGTGCGCCGCACGCCACGGTCCGTCGTCGACGAGGAGACCCTGCAGCGCCAGCTCTCGCCACGTCTCGTCGTCCGGATCCATCATGAATCACCTCTCATGGGGCTCGGGCACAGCTTGCCACGAGTCAGGCGGGGGCGAGGGTCTCGAGTCGGAGGGTGGGAGCGCCCTCCTCCTCGGCCAGTGCGAGGTCGACGACGGCGGTGAAGCGCCACTCGCCGCCGCCGGCGGGATCGGCCAGCTGCTGGGTGATCACCCACCGGTCGGGCTCGTCGCGCAACGAGAACATCGCCGCCGACCGTGCATCGGCGTCGGTGTGGATCACGTCGTGCTCGTCCCAGTACGGGGCCATCGCGTCGCGCAGCGCCCACCACTCCCAGCCGGTGCGATCGGCCAGCCGCTCGTACGACTTGGTCGCGAGCAACTCGACCCACCCGAACGCTGCCGTGCGAACAGCCGTCCGCCAGGCGGCGGGTGGTCCGGCCACGACCAGCGGCGCGTCGGGCTCGAGGTGGTCGTGCACGGGCTTGCCGGCGAGCAACGTCCACTCGTCGAGCAGCGTCGCGTCGGTGGCGCGGATGAGGGCGCCCAGCCACTCGACGACGTCCTCGAGCTCGGCGGTGTACGCGTCGTCGACGAGCGACCGGTCGAGGGTGCGCCACGCGTCGGTGAGGTAGCGGAGCACGAGGCCCTCGCTCCGCTCGAGGCGGTAGCGGCGCACGAACGTCGAGAAGCTGTCGCCGCCCTCGAGCATCTCGCGCACGATCGACTTCGGCGACGGGCTCTCGGCCACCCACGGGTGGTGCTCGCGGTAGGCGTCGAAGCAGGTGTCGAGCAGCTCGCGCAGCGGCTGCGGCCACGTGATGTGCTCGATCAGCTCGATGCGATCCTCGTAGGGCACGCCCTCCATCTTGAGCCGTGCGATCTCGGCCCCCTTCGCAGCGTTCTGCTGCGCATAGAGGATCTGGCGCGGGTCGTCGAGCACCGCCTCGACCACGCTCACCAGATCGACCACGTATGCCGGGTCGTCGTGGTCGAGGGTGCGGATGACCTCGATCGCGAACGGCATCAGCGGCGCGGCGAAGCGGAGGGCGCTGCGCTCGGCGTCGCCCTCGACCAGTGACCCGACCCGCACTCCGGTGCAGCGTCCGTGCTCGTCGCGCAGGCGGTCGGCCACGCCCGCCGCTTCGAGGCTGCGGTAGACCGCGATGGCCCGCTTCTTGTGGAGGCGGCGCCGTGCCGGTGCGTCGTGGTTCGTGTGCAGGAGGTGCTTCAGGGCGGTGGGCCCGTCGGGGCGGGAGAGGACCCCGGCGACGAGATCGGCCGTGACGCGAAAGCGCGACACGAGCGGCTCGGGCGTTGCGCCGATGATGCGGTTCATCGTCGCCTCGTCGTAGTGAACGAAACCGTCCGGCGCCTTCGCCTTGGCCGCCTTGCGACGCGCCTTCGGGTCGTCGCCGGCGCGGCTGAGCGCCTTGGTGTTCTCGATGACGTGGTCGGGCGCCTGCACCCATACGTGCCCGTCAGGGTCGAAGCCGGGACGGCCGGCCCGGCCGGCGAGCTGGTGGAACTCGCGCACGCTGAAGAGTCGCACCCGCGTGCCGTCGAACTTGGTGAGTGCCGTCATGAGCACCGTGCGGATGGGGATGTTGACGCCCACGCCGAGCGTGTCGGTGCCGCAGATGACCGGGAGCAGGCCATCGCCGGCGAGGCGTTCGACCAGGCGCCGGTAGCGGGGGAGCATGCCCGCGTGGTGCACGCCGACACCGTTGCGCAGCAGGCGGCCGAGGGTCTCGCCGAAGCCGCGCCCCATGCGCACGCCGGACAGCGCCGCGGCGATCGCCTCGCGCTGTGCCCGCGTGGTGACGGTGAGGCTGACCAATCCCTGGGCACGCTCGATGGCGGCCGCTTGGTTCGCGTGCACGACATACACCGGGCTGAGGCCCTCGCGCACGGCGTCGAGGACGCTGTCGGAGACCGACGTGAGGCGCCACTGGTGGTACAACGGCGTCGGCCGGTGCACGGAGGTGACGTTGCCGACCGGCCGGCCCGACCGCTCGCGGAGGTCGGTGGTGATCGCGGTCATGTCGCCGAGGGTGGCCGAGGCAAGGAGAAACTGGCAGTTCGTCATCTCGAGCAGGGGCACCTGCCACGCCCAGCCCCGGTCGGCGTCGGCGTAGTAGTGGAACTCGTCGAGGCAGGCGAAGCCGACGTCGCTGGCGGCGCCCTGGCGCAGCGCCTGGTTCGCCAGGATCTCGGCCGTGCACACGATGACCGGCGCGTCGGCGTTGATGGCGGCGTCACCCGTGGCGAGGCCCACCTGGTCGGCGCCCAGGAGGTCGACCAAGTCGAAGAACTTCTCGGCGACGAGCGCCTTGATGGGTGCGGTCCACACGGCACGCTTGCCCTCGTTGCGAGCGAGGAGGATGCCGGCGACGGCGACGAGGCTCTTGCCCGCCCCGGTGGGGGTGGCGAGGACCACGTGCTCGCCGGCGGCGAGTGCGAGGGCCGCCTCCTCCTGGTGCGGGTAGAGCGGTCGTCCACCCTCGGTGGCCCACTGAGCGAAGGCGTCGAGCACGGCCGACGGGTCGGAGCCGGGCGGCGGCAGGAGGTCGGCGAG
>JBEGOE010000199.1:0-10801 GCA_041182165.1 Actinomycetota bacterium | reverse complement strand
GGAACACGGGGTCGATGCAGGTGAGCTGTGTCCCGGCGATGGTCGACGCAACGCCCATCTCACCGATGCGGGCCGCGATCTCGGCGAGGTCCTGTTCGGTGGCGCAGCTCATGTGCATGTCCGACATGTGCCGGTAGGTGCCTTCGGCGATGCGCAGCTGCACGGGCCGGTCGGCAGTGCCGAGGACGCCGTCGGATGTGCGCACCATGCCGTGGCGCTCCCAGAACTCGGTGAGCCCGGTCGGGTCGGGCACGCTCAGTTCGATGTCGAGCAGGCCGTTCAGTGCCATCAGAGATCCTCGTTTCGGTAGTTGCTGGCGCGGACGCAGCGGTTGGTCATGGTGCCGATGCCGTCGATGGTGGTGGTGATCACATCGCCGTCGGCGAGGAAGGCGCCGCGTGTGGCGCCGATGCCGTCGGGGGTGCCGGTGAAGATGATGTCGCCGGTGACCAGCGTCGTGATGTGGGACAGGTAGCTGATCAGGGTGGGGACGTCGAAGATCATCGCGGCGGTGGTCGCATCCTGCCGCACCTCGCCGTTGACGGTGGTGACGATGCGCAGGTCGTCGCGATTCGCGACCTCGTCGACCGACACGAGCACCGGGCCGAGCGGCCCGAAGGTGTCGAACGACTTGCCGAGGTCGAAGTGCGGTGGCTTCGCCGCGAACTGCGCCACGCGATCGGAGATGTCCTGCCCGACGGTGAGGCCGGCGACGTGCCGCCATGCGTCGGCCGGTGCGATGTCCTTGCCGCCGGTGCCGATGACCACGACGAGCTCGCCCTCGTAGTCGCAGAAGTCGCTGCGCATCTGGATGGCGGCGGTGGGCCCGACGAGGCACGACGGGAACTTGGTGAACACCAGCGGGGCATCGGGCACCGCCATGTTCCCCTCGTCGGCGTGGGCCTGGTAGTTCAACCCGACGGCGAACGACTTCTGGGGGCGTGGCACCGGCGGTCCGAGAGTGACGTCGGCGAGTGCGCCGTCGGGCGTGCGCTCGGCCAGCGCGGCCGACCACGCGGCCAGCTGCTCGAGGTGGGCGAGCGCCTCCATCGGGTCGGGGCCGAGCTCGCCGGCGCTGAGGCGTTCGAGGTCGTGGTAGTGGTTGCCGTCGACGAGCGAGGCCCGACCGTCGACGTTGGCAAGACGGAATCCCATAGGGCCCTCCTGAGCTCGTTTCGTGGATCATATACGATCGATGGTCGAGCATCGGTCCGGTGCGTGGCATGATGCGCTCATGACGACGGGTGGCCCTCCCGCTCGGCCACCGACTCGCACCGAGTGGGCCGACCAGCTCCTCCGTCAGGCGATCCTCGACGGCGACATCGCCCCGGGTGAGCCCCTCGTCATCGCTGCGCTCGCCGAGCAGTTGGGCCTGTCGGCCACACCGTTGCGCGAGGCCATGCGCACGCTCGCCACCGAGGGTCTCGTCGTCCTCCAGTCCCACGGGTCCGCCCGGGTGGCCGAGGTCGACCTCCGCGAGGCGAACGAGATCTACGAGTTGCGGCTGCTCCTCGAGCCGCTCGCCGTCGAGCGGGCGGTCGCGGCCGGCGATGCGACGTATCGGCGGCAGGTCGAGTCGGCATGGCGCGAGCTCACCGTCCAGCGCGTCGCGCCGCCGAGCACGCACGCGGCGTTCCACCGAGCACTGCTGTCGGGCTGCGACTCGGCGTGGCTCCTGCGTGTCGCGTCGATGCTCGCCGACCGTGCGGGCCTGATGATCACCGTCGGCCTCACCGCCCGTCCGCCCGACTACGACACGGCCGAGGCGCACCGCACGCTGATGGACCTGGCGGTTGCGGGTGATGCCGCGGGCGCCGCCGACGAGCTCCGGCGACACCTCACCAGCACCCTGACGGCGTTCCAGCTCGTCCTGGGTGGTGCTGCCGATCCGACGGCCGGCCGGCGGAACGCCGCCACGGCTCCTGTTCCCTTCGGATGAGAGGCCCAGCATGAGCAACCCGGACCACGTGATCACCGCCGACTACATCGTGGTCGGGGCAGGTGCGATGGGCATGGCGTTCACCGACGTCATCCTCACCGAGACCGACGCCACGGTCGTGCTGGTCGATCGTCATGCCAAGCCCGGCGGCCACTGGAACGACGCCTATCCGTTCGTGCGGCTGCACCAGCCGTCGGCGTTCTACGGCGTGAACTCTCTGCCGCTCGGCGCCGACCGCAAGGACAGCCAGGGTTGGAACGAGGGTCTCTACGAGCTCGCATCCGGCGCCGAGGTGCTCGCCTACTACGACCACGTGATGCATCGGCAGTTCCTCCCGTCGGGGCGCGTCCAGTACTTCCCGATGTGCGACTACCTGCGCGACGACGAGAGCGACAGCGTCGGCGGGTTCGTGTCGCGCGTGTCGGGCCAGCGGTTCCGGGTGGCGGAGTCGGCGACGATCGTCGATGCCACCTACATGAACGTCACGGTCCCGTCCGTGCGGCCGCCGGTGTACGACGTGGCAGCAGGCGTGCAGTGCAGGCCGCTGAACGACCTCCCCTCGATCGGCCGCCCCGCCGACGGGTACGTCGTCGTCGGCGCCGGCAAGACCGGTGCCGACGCCTGCCTGTGGCTGCTCGCCAACGGCGTCGACCCCGACGAGATCTCGTGGATCATGCCGCGCGACTCGTGGTACCTCGATCGGGCTCGGATCCAGCCGGCCGAGTTCTTCGCGACCACGGCGAGCGGCTTCGTCGAGCAGTTCCGGCACATCGCGCAGTCGACGTCGATCGACGACCTGTTCGACCGGCTCGAGGCAGCGGGCCTCCTCCTCCGGATCGACGCCTCGGTGCGGCCCACGATGTACCGGTGCTCGACGGTCACCGTCGCCGAGCTCGAGCAACTGCGGCGGATCACGAACGTGATCAGGATGGGGCGCGTCCAGCGGATCGAGGCTGATCGCATCGTCCTCGACGGGGGAGTGGTGCCGACGACGCCGGGCACGGCGCACATCGACTGCACGGCCGATGGCCTCGAGCGGCGTCCGCCGCGACCGGTGTTCGAGGGTCGGCGGTTGACGTTGCAGACGGTGCGTCACTGTCAGCAGGTGTTCAGCGCCGCCTTCATCGCGCATGTCGAGGGCGCGTACGACAACGAGGCCGACAAGAACCGGCTGTGTGGTGTGGTGCCCCACCCCGACAGCGACACCGACTGGCTGCGCACCACCTTCGGCAACGCGATGAACACGGCCCAGTGGGGCGCCGACCCGGCGCTGCAGACGTGGTTGGCCGAGTCGCGGCTCGACGGCTTCAGCAGCACGGCCGCCCCGAGTGCCGAGCTGATCGACGTGGTCATCGAGTTCGCCGGCCCCGCCATCGTCAAGCTCCAGCAGTACCTCGCCGAGCTCGACGCCCGATAGACACGCCCGGCCGAACGGCCGGTGTCACACTCTGGCCATGAGCCACGCCGGTCACTCGCACTCGTTCCCCGACGGGGCCGAACACGAGTCGCCCGTCGCCGAGCCCGCGGTCGCCCGGGTGCTCTGGTCCGTCGTCGGCGTGCTCGTCGGGCTGACGGTCATCGCGACGATCGTCATGTGGCCGTCGAACGATCGTTTCGGCGACGATGCGTCTGCCGTCGAGGGCCGGACGGTCCACGCCCGAGTTCTGTCGGTCAGGTTCGACGACTGCTCCTTCGATCCGGCGTCGTCGTGCCGGGTCGTCAGTGCGTCGGTCACGGAGGGCGACCGGGCGGGGGAGGTGTTCGTCATCGAGCAGGATGCCGACGGCATCGGCAAGCGACCGGACAAGGGCGATGACATCATCGTCTCGGCGGACGAGTCGATCGACGGAACCGTCCGATACAACTTCTACGACTACGAGCGCAGTTCGTCGCTCCTGTGGCTCAGTGCGATCTTCGTCGGGGCGGTCGTGGTGCTCGGGCGCCGACGCGGCGCCGGCGCCGTCGCCGGTCTGATCGCATCGGTGCTCGTCATCGTGGCGTTCCTGATCCCGGCGATCCTGGAAGGGCAGAACGCCGTCCTCGTGGCGCTGGTGGCCGCCGTCCTCATCGCCGTGATCGCCCTGTTCCTCGCACACGGCCTCAATGTCGCGACGGCGGTCGCGCAGCGGGCCAGCTTCGCAGCGAAGACACTCACCGTTGCCCTCGCGTCCGTGTTCGTGCGCGTCGGCAGCCTCACGGGCTTCGCCGACGAGGACACCCAGTTCCTGAGCGTCCTCGACGTCCCGATCGACCCACGCGGCCTGCTGCTCGCCGGTGTGCTGATCGGGTCGCTGGGCGTGCTCGACGATGTCACCGTCACCCAGGTGTCGGTCGTGTGGGAGCTCCGTCGGCTCAACCCCGACGCCGACTGGTACTGGATCTACCAACGCGCGATCCGCGTCGGGCGCGACCACATCTCCTCGACCGTCAACACCCTCTTCCTCGCCTACGCCGGTGCGTCGCTGTCGCTCCTGCTGGTCTTCGCCCAGACGGGCCGCAGCCTTGCCTCGGTGGCCACGAGCGAAGTCGTCGCGGTCGAGATCGTGCGGGCGCTCGTCGGTTCGATCGGCCTCGTCGCCTCCGTGCCGATCGCCACCGCCCTGGCAGCGCTGATCCTCCGGAGTCGCACCGGGCCACCACCGCCGCCGCGCCGCTACCCGAAGCCGACGACCCGTCGCCCGGCATCGATCGCCGACGATTGAGAACCACCCGGTCGCGTCGCTGCGCCCGCACCCGGGTTCGGGTCGTTCGCAGCGTCTGTTGCGTGCGTAGGGTTCCGACATGACCACTTGGACCGTCATCGACGAGCAGCGCGTGCACACCGTCACGACCACGGGCGACACGCTCGTGGTCGACCCGGCGTTGCTGGGCTGGGACCGCAAGCCCGAGGGACTGTGCCGCGACGAGGTGTGCATCCCGGTGCCCGCCGGCACGCCTGCCGGCGGCCTCGACGCCGCGTTGCTCGCTCGGCTCGTCGGCCGTCCGCTCGTCATCGACAGCGACGAGCAGGTGGCTGCGTTCGCTGCTCCCGCCGCCGAGCGCGCCACGGCCCTTCGTTCCGGTATGGCCCCCGACTTCGAGTTGCCCGATGTGCACGGGGTGCTGCATCGGCTGAGCGACTTCCGCGGCAAGAAGGTGGTGCTCTACGCCTACGCCAGTTGGTGAGGGTGCCGCTACGACCTGCCCGTGTGGCAGGCACTGCACGAAGAACTCGCCCCGCTCGGCCTGGTGGTGCTGACCGTCGCGATCGATCGGTCGCTCGACGACCCGCGCCCGTTCGTCGAGGCCGCCGGCGCCACGCACCCGAGCCTCGTCGACACCGAGCACCGGGTGGCCGACCTCTACAACATGGTGAACGTCCCTACCGTCGTCTGGATCGACGAGGAGGGCCGGATCGTGCGCCCGCAGGACGTGCACTACGTGTCGAACGAGATGTCGAGCATCACGCGCTTCCACAACCGCAAGCCGCTCGTCGCGCTGCGCTCGTGGGTGCGTGGCGAGACGCCCGCCTACCCGGGTGACGTGGCTGCCGACACGAAGGTGCCCGACGACGCGCATCAGGAGGCCCGTGCCGCGTTCGCCGTGGCGTGGTGGCTCAGCCAGCAGGGCCGCACCGAGGCGGCCGAGCGCTGGTTCGCCCACGCCGGCGAGTTGGCGCCGCACGACTTCACCATCCGCCGCGGGTCGATGCCCATCCGCGGGATCGACCCGGCCGGGCCGGCCTTCTTCCAGATGGTGGGCGACTGGGCGTCGAAGGGGAACTCGTACTACCTGCCGCGCCCCGACACGGCCACGTCGGCCGACGACTACGAGGTCGAGCCGGTGGAGGAGATGACGATGGAGCGGCTCCGCCAGCGGATCGAACAGGACGGCAAGGGCGGAGACACCTCCACCGTGCAGGAGTAGGTTCGGGAGCCGTGATGGGGGACATGGGAAACACCGACGGATTCGACTTCGACCCCGACGCGCTGCGCGACCGCTACCGGCGCGAGCGCGACAAGCGGTTGCGGGCCGACGGTGTCGACCAGTACCGCGAAGGTCGCGACGAGCTCGCCCGGTTCGTCGACGTCGATCCGCTCGTGTCGTCCGAGACCGACCGCGACCCCGTCGACGAAGACGTCGATGTGGCCATCGTCGGCGGCGGGTTCAGCGGGTTGCTCGCCGCGGCCAGGCTGTCAGAGCGGGGCGTGACGACGTTCCGCATCGTCGACGCCGGGGCCGACTTCGGAGGCACGTGGTACTGGAACCGCTACCCGGGCGCGCAGTGCGACACCGACGCCTACTGCTACCTCCCGCTGCTCGAGGAGCTCGGCTACATGCCGAAGGAGAAGTACGCCTACGCCGACGAGATCTTCGAGCACTCGAAGCGGATCGGCCAGCACTACGGGCTGTACGAGCGGACGCACTTCTCCACCCGGGTCACCTCGCTCGAGTGGGACGATGCGATCGACCGCTGGCACCTGCGCACCGATCGGGCCGACGACGTGCGGGCACGTTTCGTCGTGTCGGCGCTGGGCCCGATGTCGAGGCCGAAGCTGCCGGGCATCCCTGGGCTCGAGGTGTTCGCCGGTCACTCGTTCCACACGGCCCGGTGGGACTATGGCTACACGGGCGGCGACACGACGGGTGGCATGACCGGGCTGGCCGACAAGAAGGTGGCGGTGGTGGGCACTGGTGCCTCGGGCATCCAGTGCGTGCCGCGGCTGGCCCGCGACGCCGAGCACGTGTACGTGTTCCAGCGCACGCCATCGTCGGTCGACTGGCGGCGCAATCGGCCGACCGACCCGGACTGGTGGTCGTCGCTCGAGCCCGGCTGGCAGCGCGAGCGACGCGAGAACTTCAACGCGATCTCGATGGGCCGGTCGGTCGAGGTCGACCTGGTCGACGATGGCTGGACCGACATCTTCCGGGCGATCTCGTCCCCGAAGGGCGAGAACCGGCCGCGCACGCGGGAAGAGCGTGACCGCATCGTCGAGCTGACCGACTTCCGGAAGATGGAGGAGATCCGCGGTCGCGTCGCCGACACCCTGGCCGACCCGGCGACGGCAGAGTTGCTGAAGCCGTACTACCGGGTGATGTGCAAGCGGCCGACGTTCAACGACGAGTACCTCGAGTGCTTCAACCGTCCCAACGTCACGTTGGTCGACGTCAGCGAGAGCAAGGGTGTCGAACGCATCACCGAGCGCGGGGTGGTGGCGAACGGCCACGAGTACGAGGTCGACCTGATCGTCTACGCGTCGGGCTTCGAGACCTCGCCCGATCTGCGGCGCCGCGCCGGTGTCGACGTGATCGGCCGCGACGGCGTGCACTACGACGACCACCGCAGCCGCGGGTTGAAGACCCTGCACGGCTTCGCCACCCGCGGGTTCCCGAACCTGTTCTCGATCGGCATCTCGCAGAACGCGTTCAGCGTGAACATGACCTCGATGTTCGACGACCAGGCTCGCCACATCGCGTACGTCGTCGCCGAGGCCTTGGCGCGTGGTGCCCGCACGGTCGAGCCCACCGTCGAGGGGCAGGACGCGTGGGCGGCGCAGCTCGCCTCGCCGAGCTCGGGTGGCGACGGTGGGGGAGGGTTCCTCAAGTCGTGCACGCCCGGCTACTACAACAACGAGGGCCGTTCCACCGGTGGGAACGCGTTCCTCGGCGCCTACCCGCGTGGCATCAACGCGTTCAACCAACTGCTCGACGACTGGCGCACCGCCGGCGACCTCGACGGCCTGGAGCTCACCTTCGACGAGTGAGCGGCTGGCAACTTGCCGGCTCGATGACCGTCGCCTGAAACCCGCTTGGCGGCGGGCGGGTGAGTGATCAGACTCAGCGGCATGCAACGCCGCTTCACCCAGCTCGACGTGTTCACCGACCGTCCGTACTTCGGTAATCCGCTCGCCGTGGTGATCGACAGCGAAGGGCTCGACACGCCCGAGATGCAGCGCTTCGCCAATTGGACGAACCTGTCGGAGACGACGTTTCTGTTGCCGCCCACCGACCCGGCGGCCGACTATCGAGTGCGCATCTTCACCCCGGTGGCCGAGTTGCCCTTCGCCGGGCACCCCACTCTCGGTTCGGCACACGCCTGGCTGGCACATGGCGGAGTGCCCCGTCGTGCAGGTGAGGTGGTGCAGGAGTGCGGGGTGGGGCTCGTCAGCATCCGGGTCGACGGCGATGCCCTTGCGTTCGCAGCGCCGCCGCTGTTGCGGGGCGGGCCGGTCGACGAGGCGACGTTGCAGCAGGCGGTCGACGAGCTCGGCATCGACCGCAACGACGTGGTCGATGCCACCTGGGCCGACAACGGACCGGGGTGGCTCGGCCTGCTGCTGCGGTCGGCCGACGAGGTGTTGGCCATCCGTCCCAATGCGATGCAGCTCACCATCGGTGTCGCTGGGCCGTATCCGGCCGGGTCGCCGTACGCGTACGAGGTGCGTGCCCTGTACTCCGACAGTGGCCTCACCCTCGAAGATCCGGTGACGGGCAGCCTGAACGCATCGCTGGCGCAGTGGCTCATCGGTACCGGCCGGTTCACGGCCCCGTACGTCGCGTCGCAGGGCACCGCGCTCGGGCGAGCCGGCAAGGTGCGCATCACCACCGACGGCGCGGGTGCCGTGTGGGTGGGCGGCGACGTGGTGGCTTGCATCAGTGGCACCGTTGAGCTCTGAGGCAGCTGGCGAGCCACATGCTCAGCCGTCGTAGAAGAAGGGGCCGTGGAGGCCCACCAGGTCGCGTCGGCGGGGCGTGTCGGCCCACGCGATCGCCTCGGCCGAGAGCTGGTTGGCGTCGGCGGTGAGGCGGATCCGTTGGGCGATGTCGCGCCGGCCGTAGTGGGCCTGGAGGAACAGGCGTCCGCTGCCGCCGTTGGCCGGCGTGCCACGGTGCCACACATCGCTCACGAACAGGGCCACGTCGCCGGCCGCCGCCTCGAGCAGCACCGCGGGCCGCCCTTCGTAGGTGAGCTCGGGGTCGAACACCTGCGAGACCGGCGCGAGTCGCCCCGAGCGGTGGCTGCCGGCAAGTACGGCCGTGGGGCCATCGGCGATGGTGCAGTCGCGGAGCAGGATGTGCGCGCCGATGGCGAACACCGGATACGGGATGCGGTCGTCCCAGGGCACGTCGGCCGGGCGAGGAACGTGCGGGCCCGCATCGCAGTGCCAGGGCCCACCCTCGACGTCGGGGCCGGTGCGCCACAGCGTGTTGGCGCTGACGTGGCAGTCGTCGCCGAGCAGCGGTTCGATCACCTCGAGGATCCGTGGGTGCCCGATGGCGCGATGGGCGAGCTCGCTGTGGTTGAGCATCTCGTACCGGTACTCGTCGCCGCCGCGCCGCCCGTGGTCGGGACCACGGCTGGTGAACGTGTCGTCGGCGTCGGCCACGAGCGCCGCGACCTCATCGGCTGACAGCACGTCGTGCAGCACGGCGTACCCGTCGCGCTCGAGCTGCACCGATGCCTCGGGCACCTCAGGACTGTTCGGCGCAAGCACCGTCAGGTTCTTACCGACACGGCGGATCATGCTCGGCGATGCTACGCGCCACGGCGCTCGGGTGGCGCGGTGAGGTCAGCCCCACCACGTCGACGAGTGAGCGAGCCGTCGGCATCTCGTGCATCGACATCCGCCACCCGCCGAAAGCGGTTGCCTACGGTGCTGGCATGGACGTTCTCTCCACCACCCTTGCCGTCGTCATCGCTCTGGTGTGCCTGGCGACTGCCGCGGCCGATTTCAAGGTGCTGCCGCAGATCGTGGAGACCATGGAGCGTCTGCGGATGCCGATCCGCATCATCCCGGCGCTCGGCGCGATGAAGGTCGCAGGTGCGCTCGGGTTGCTGATGGGGTTCTGGATCGACGCGCTCGGTTCGTACGCAGCGTTCTGCCTGAGCATCTACTTCCTCATCGCGACCGGCCTGCACGTGCGTGTCCGCGATGGTGCGGCACACACCGCCCCTGCGGCCGTGCTGTTCGTGCTGAGCGTCGTCACGTTCATCACCAGCTTCTGAGCGGTCGGGTTCGGGAACGTACGGAGTGCATGCAGCGACGGATCTGCCGGTTCACTCCCCACGCTTCACGCCGCGACGAGGGGGACCGTGAAGCTGACGCGCCCGCCCGGAGCGGGGCCGATCTCGATGGTGCCCAGCTGGGCTTCGACCAGGCCGCGGGCGATCGCGAGGCCCAGGCCTGCGCCACCGGTCGAGCGCTCCCGACTCGGATCGGCCCGGCTGAAGCGGTCGAACGCCTGCGCCGCGAACCCGGGTGGAAAGCCCTCGCCCTGGTCGACCACCTCCACACGTGCGCACCGACTGTCGACCGTCACCATGACGTCGACGCAGGAACCGGTCGGCGTGTGGCGGAGCGCGTTGTCCACGAGGTTCCGGACCACCCGGCCGATCGCCGACGGATTCGCCTCGACCATCACCTCTCCGGGTGCATGGGTGTCGAGCGAGATGCCACGCGACAGCGCTGTCGGGCGCAGCATCTCGACCACCTCGGTGACGATCTCGACGAGTTCCACCGGTGACCGATCGAGTTCGAATCGTCCGGCATCGATGCGTGAGAGCAGGAAGAGGTCCTCGATCAGCGCTGCGAGCACGTCGACGTTCTGGCTCATCGAACGCAGGTAGCGAGGAGGGTCAGACGCCACACCGTCGACGAGCGCCTCGACGGCGACACGGATCGCCGCAAGGGGCGTCCGGAGGTCGTGACCGATGCTGGTGATCATCAGCCGTCGTTCCTCCTCCAGCCCTTGGCGTTCGCGTTCCAGGGCGTCGAGCCGTTGCGTGAGCTCGTCGAGGGCGCGTGCTGCCTGGCCGAGCTCGTCGGCGCGTCGGACGCCGGTCAGGGGTGATCGATCATCGTGTTCGAGGCGTCGCACCGC
>JBEGOE010000198.1:0-2782 GCA_041182165.1 Actinomycetota bacterium | reverse complement strand
GCTGCCGGCGCGGACCCGCAGACACGGTTGCTGACGTTCACGGGCCGCCGGCCCTGAGGTTCAGCCGCTGCCGCGCTGGTAGTTCGGGGCTTCCTTGGTGATGGTGACGTCGTGGGGGTGGCTCTCCTCGCGACCGGCCGTCGTCACCTTCATGAACCGGCTGCCGGTGCGCAACGCCTCGAGCGTGTCGGCGCCGGCGTAGCCCATGCCGCTGCGGAGGCCGCCCACGAGCTGGTAGGCGACGTCGCCGAGGGTGCCGGCATAGGCGACCCGACCCTCGATGCCCTCGGGCACGAGCTTGCGGCTGGCAGCGCCGACGGCCGATGCCTGACCGCTGGCGTAGCGGTCGGCGCCGAGCCCCTGCATCGCTCCGAGCGACCCCATGCCCCGGTAGGTCTTGTAGCGGCGACCCTCCATCAGCTCCATCTCGCCCGGGCTCTCGTCGGTGCCGGCCAGCAGCGAGCCGAGCATCACGGTCTCGGCGCCGGCAGCGATCGCCTTCACCACGTCTCCCGAGTAGGTGATGCCACCGTCGGCGATGACGGGCAACCCGAGCTCGCGGGCGCGGCGGGTGGTGAACCAGATCGCCGACAGCTGCGGCATCCCTGCGCCGCTGATGACGCGGGTGGTGCAGATGGAACCGGCCCCCACGCCGACCTTCACGGCGTCGGCCCCCGCAGCGTGCAGCGCCTCGACACCCTCCTCTGTGACGACGTTGCCGGCGACCACCGGCAGGCTCGGCCAGTTCGACTTGATCCGCTCGATTGCCTTGACGACACCCGCCGAATGACCGTGCGCCGTGTCGATCGCCACGGCGTCGACGTCCATCGCGAACAGTGCGTCGACCCGGTCCTCGAGGTCCGCCCCCACGCCGACCGCCGCCGCGCACCGCAGCCGGCCGCCGCTGTCGCGGGTGGCGTTCGGGAACTCCTGGCGCTTCTGGATGTCCTTCACCGTGATGAGGCCGCGCAGGAAGCCGTCACGGTCGACCAGCGGCAGCTTTTCGATGCGATGCTTCTGGAGCACGATTTTCGCCTGCTCGAGCGTGGTGCCCACCTCCGCGGTGACGAGGCTCGACGTGGTCATGAAGTCGGCCACGGGGCGGTCGAAGTCGCTGCCCTCGCAGAAGCGGATGTCGCGGTTGGTGAGGATGCCGACGAGGCGGCCGTCGTGGTCGACGATCGGCATGCCGCTGAAGCGGAACCGGTTCATCAGTTCCTCCGCGTCGTGGAGCGTGGCGCTGGCCGACAGGGTGACCGGGTCGGTGATCATCCCGCTCTGGCTGCGCTTCACCTTCTGCACCTCGGCCGCCTGCTCGGCGATCGACAGGTTCCGATGGATGACGCCGATGCCGCCTTCGCGAGCGATCGCGATCGCCATGCGGGCCTCGGTGACCTTGTCCATCGCTGCCGACACCAGCGGCACGGCGAGCTCGATGTCGGCGGCGAACCGAGCACTCGTGTCGACGGTGTCGGGCAGCACGTTGCTGTAGCCGGGCACGATGACGACATCGTCGAACGTGAGTGCCTCGAAGCGGTCGAACAGCTTGTCGTTGCTCATGCGTGGATCTCCTTCGGGTGACGGCAGCGTGCGGCCAGGGTGGTGACGATCAGCTCGTGCTCGGCGGCGTGGATCCGCTCGGCGAGCGAGGCGGCGGTATCGCCCGCTTCGATGGTGACGGCGGCAGTGGCGAGCACCGGCCCGTCGTCGACGCCTTCGTCGGGCACCAGGTGGACCATGACGCCGGTGTGCGTGCGCTCGCCGCGCTCGAACTCGGCGAAAGCCCGCTCGATGGCATGCGTGCCGGGCAGTTCGCCCGGCAGCGCGGGGTGGAGGTTGAGCACCCGGCCGGGGAAACGATCGAGGAAGGTGGAGGTGAGGACGCGCATCCAGCCGAGCAGCACCACCTGATCGGGCCGCAGGCCGGCGACCGTGTCGGCGAGCCGGGCGTCGTACGCGCGGCGGTCCTCGGCGGGTCGGCGGGTGACGACGATCGCATCGACCCCGGAGATACGGGCCCGGTGGAGCACATGCGCGGCGGACTGGTCGGACACGACGGCGACCACCTCGGCGGCGAGCTCGCCGGCGGCACATGCGTCGATGACGGCCTGGGCGTTGGAGCCGTTGCCCGACGCCATCAGCACGAGGCGATGCGATGAGGACTCCATGTGCAGACGCTATGCAGCCGTGGCGCAGGCACCTGCGCGGCTGAACGAAAAGTCAGACCAGCTTCACCCGGCGTTGGCCGGGCACGAGCTCGCCGATGATCCAGGTGGTCTCGTCGACCAGGCCCTGGACGGAGGCGACATCGGCGGCTGCGCAGACGAGCACCATGCCGATGCCCATGTTGAGCGTGCGGTGCAGCTCGTGAGCATCGAGCGAGGTGCAGGCGTTGCGCACCAGCTCGAACAGCGGCGGCACGGGCCACGACCCCAGCCGGACGAGGGCATCACAGGTGTGGGGGAGCACACGCGGGAGGTTCTCGGGGAGGCCGCCACCGGTGATGTGGGCGAGCGCCTTCACCCGCCCCGAACGGATCACGGGCTCGAGCACGTGGAGATAGCTGCGATGGGGCTCGAGCAGCGCCTCGCCGAGCGTGCGGTCGAAGCCGGCAGGCACGGCATCCATCGGCATCCACTCGAACACCTTGCGCAGCAGGGAGTAGCCGTTCGTGTGCGGCCCGCTGGATGCGACGCCGATCAGCACGTCGCCGGAGGCGAGGTCGGTGCGGGGCAGCAGGTCGGCCCGAGCGCCCAGGCCGATCAGGGTGCGCGCTGCTGGG
>JBEGOE010000197.1:0-3682 GCA_041182165.1 Actinomycetota bacterium | reverse complement strand
CTGCACCGTGCGGCCGAGTCGGGCGGCATTCGCGACGTACGACTCGACCATCGGCCCGTTGTCGATCATGTCGGCGTAGGTGACGCCCTGCCACCGCGTGCTGCACGAGCAGCCCGTGGCGTTCGCCGAGGCGTCGAGGCACGACAGCACGCGGTCCTTCAGCGGCTGCAGCGAGGCGATCGTGGGTGACCGCACCATCCAGGTCATCGACGTGTGCGCCGGGACGATGTTGGCCTTGTCGCCGGCCTTGGTGAAGACACCGTGGATGCGCTCGGTGGGCAGGATGTGCTGGCGCAGCGCAGCGACGTTCATGTACCCGAGCACGGCGGCATCGAGCGCGTTGCGGCCCTCCTGAGGGGCCGCTGCGGCGTGCGCGGCCCGGCCCTCGTAGTCGACGTACAGCTCCTGCACAGCGATCGTGTCCATGCGGATCAGGTCGGCGTCGGCCGGGTGCACCATCATTGCCGCGTCGACGCCGGTGAACGCGCCGTTGCGGCCCATGAGGATCTTGCCGCCGCCCCCCTCCTCGGCGGGGGTGCCCATGATGCGGACGCGGCCACCGAGCTCGTCGGCGAAGGCCGCTGCGGCGAGGCCGGCGCCGAGGCCGGCGGTGGCGATGACGTTGTGCCCGCACGCGTGGCCGATGCCGGGGAGCGCGTCGTACTCGCACAGCACGGCGATGTCGGGGCCTGTGTTGCCTGCCCGAGCCTCGAACGCGGTGCCGACACCGTACGCGTGGCGCTCCGGCTCGCGGCCGAGGTCGTCGAGGATGCTGGTGAGCAGGTCGTGCGCGAAGACCTCCTCGTAGTTGAGCTCGGGATGCGCGTGGATCTGGTGGCTGGCGTCGATGAGTCGGTCGGCGAGGCGGTCGACCTCGGCGCACACCCGGCGCTTCAGTCCGTCGATGTCGATGCTGGGGTCGGTGTGGTCGGTGCTCATGGTGCTCCCTGCGCGTCGTGCTCGAGGACGATCTTGCCCAACTGCTCGCCGTCGGCCAAGCGTGCCAGGGCCGCCTCGTACTCGGCCAGCGGGTACACGCGGTCGACGTGGACCGGCACACCGGCGGCGACCAGCTCGGTCACCTCGGCGAACTCCTCGTAGCTGCCCATGGTCGACCCGATGATCTCGATCTGCTTGAAGAACAGGCGCGGGAGGTCGAGCTGGACCTTCGGGCCGCTGGTACCTCCGCAGACGACGAGCCTGCCGCCGGGGCGGAGCGAGCGGACCGACTGCTCCCACGTGGCGGGCCCGACCGACTCGATGACGACGTCGGCCTGCACACCCCAGCGGTCAGCGGCCGAGTCGAGCACCTGGGCGGCACCCATCGCGAGCGCCTCGTCCCGCTTCGCCTGGCTGCGGCTCGTGGCGATGACGGTGCACCCCATGTGGCGGGCGAGGGCCAACGCTGCGCACGAGACGCCGCTGCCGATGCCGACCACGAGCACCGTGTGGCCGGCACGCACGCGTGCCCGACGCAGCATGCGGTAGGCGGTGAGATAGGCGAGCGGGTAGGCAGCACACTCGATCCAGGTGCGGCCGGCGGGGCGAGGCACGACGTTGCGCGCCGGGGCGACGGCGAACGTGGCGTGGCCGCCCCAGCAGTGCTCGCCGTAGATCATGAAGCCGGGGCCCATCGGGCTGTCGTTACCGAGCGCCACGACGTCCTCGACCGGCGACACGCCCGGATTGACCACGACCTCGTCGCCGATGGCGACACCCATCACGGCCGGACCGACGGCCTCGACGACACCGGCAACGTCACAACCGGGCACGTGGGGCAGGGTCGGACGGGGCAGGCCCTTCGTGACCCACAGGTCCATGTGGTTCAGCGCGCTCGCCCGCACTCGCACGAGCACGTCGTCGTCGCGCAGCGGTGACGGATCGATCTCGCCACGGCGGTAGCCGCCGGGCGATTCGTCGAGGATCCAGGCGTCCATGCCACGACGTTACCCCTGCCCACTGAGCGCGGCCCAGGAGGCCGCCCAGCCCGACCGAGGGTCTCGGCGCACCCGTCGCGCACGCCGACACTCCGGTGTGCTCGGAACCCTCGGTCGCACGGAGACGACTCGGTTCACGGGGGTGGCCGGGAGGGCGTTCAGACGCAGACGGTGAAGGCATCGGGCTCGACGGTCAGGGTGAACGACGACGCACTCCCCCACGGCACACCGTCGAGCCACAGCCGCACGGGCGCATCGAACACAACGGTCGCCGTGGTGACCTGGCGGACCGAGATCGACGGGTGCGGCACGTGCGCTCCCCGAGCGATGCGCCGGCTCGCTCTCCAACGGTCGCGTGGCGTCATCGATGCGGCCACCTCGACGAGGTCGACGCGCCCGTCGTTGGGGTGCGACCGCGGCGCGACGTCCCAGACACCCCGGTGTTGCGCGTTCATCGCGCCAACGACCGGGCCGCGCCACCATCCGCGGCGGGCCACCAGATGCGCCGCGAACCATGCGGTGCGCCCGTCGGCCTCGACCCTGACGACGTCGATCGGCAGCAGCGCCACCCGCCCGCCGAGGCGAGCACCCTCGGGCGTGCCTCCGAGCGCCCGGCGGAGGTCGCCGCCACGCAGCACCACCGGCGGGATGTCGACGCCGTCGCGTCGGCAGGCGTTCACCAGCGTGTGCAGCTCGGCGTCGTCGGCCACCGTGACGGCGTCGTCGGGCAGGGCACCGATCGTGCCCCACTCCTCACCCTTGCGAATCGTCATCGCGCCCCGCTGCCGGCCGAACGTCGACGGACGCAAGGCCGTCGTCGACCTCGGCGTCGCTCTCGACCTCGACGGTGCTCGATGCCGCCACGACGCCACGGAACAGCGCCTCGGCCGCCCGCTCGGCGCTGCGGCGGGTCTCGGGAACCGGGGCGATGAGGGCGAGCTGGCGCAGCACGTCGATGAGCTGCTTGGTGGTGCGCACGAAGTCGCCGCCCGTCAGCTCCTCGGCCTCGACCACCTCGGCGAATCCCTCGCCGGCCGCCCACGCGTAGGCAACGGCGGCGAACGTGGGGTCGGGGGCGCGGTGAAGGGTGAGGCCGGCCTCCTCCTCGATGTCCTGCAGCTCGCTGCTGATGGCGGCGATGCGGTTCCAGCGCTTGCGGGCGTCGTGCGACGGGAACCACGGGGGCGGCGGCGCGTCGGGGCTGCGGTGCTCGTACACGAAGACCGACACGAGTGCCGCCATCGCCGCAGGGTCGAGGCCGTCGAGCAGGCCGCGGCGGACGCACTCGACGATCAGCAGGTCGCACTCGTGGAAGGTGCGGGCGAGGATGTCGCCGGCATCCGTGAGCGACCACCCGTCGACATACCCCCAGTTGTCGAGGATCCGGAGCACGCGGTCGAAGTCCCGCGAGATCGACTGGCTCCTCCCCCGCATCCGCTGGCGCAGCTCGTCGATCTCACGGCTGAGCCGCTCGGCCGACGCGGCCGCCTTCAGCCGGTGGTCGAGGTCGGGGTCGGCCTGCACCGGGTGGTCGAGCGGGTCCGTGTCGGGCCGTCGGCCGCGGCGGCCGTGCGGGAGCACCTCGGCCTGCTCGAGCCGGGTGACGATCACCTTCTGGGCGTCGTGGCGGTTCGAGGCGTGGTCGGCGGGCAGCTCGATCCGGCCGATGGCGGTGGGCGGCAGGTCGAAGTCGTCGGCGGACAGCTGGATCGTGTCGCGGCGCATGGTGAGGCCACTCAGCCGCA
>JBEGOE010000196.1:0-3168 GCA_041182165.1 Actinomycetota bacterium | reverse complement strand
GCTCGAGCACTCGGGCCTGGCCACCGCGTTCGTCGGACCCACCTTCACGCTGTCGGAGCTGCGGTCCGTCTACGAGACCGTGTGGGGCACCCCGCTCGACGCGGCGAACTTCCGCCGCAGCCTCACCTCGTCCGACGCCCGCTTCGTCGAGCCAACCGGCCAGACCGCCCCGCCCGGCCCCGAGGGCGGCCGCCCGCCCGAGCTCTTCCGCAGCACACCCCAGTGGAACACCGGCTCACCCGTGAAACGCAGCCGCAAGAAGGGCGACGACGACCCCGGCCGATGACCGCCTCGCCGGTCACGCTGCGGCGCTACTCTCCGGCCCACCTGCCACCTGGAGCGCCGTCGTGTTCGATCACAGCAATCCCGTACTCGCGCTCATCATCTTCGCCATCGTCGGCGGCACGATCGCAACCGGCATCGTCATCGGCCGCCGTCTCCGCGCCGTGTCCGACACGAGCAACGACTCGCTGGGCGTGGTGCAGGGTGCGCTGCTCGGTCTCGTCGGGCTGTTGCTCGCCTTCGGGCTCTCGATGGCGGTCAGCCGGTACGAGGACCGCCGCGGCGCGGTGGTCGCCGAGGCGAACGCGATCGGCACCACCTACCTGCGCGCGCAGCTGCTGGCCGAGCCCGAGCGCACGGCGTCGCCGTACTCGCGCAGGAGGTCGAGCGACGCCGCCGTCGCGCTGGCGAGCGTCGTCGCGGACACCGATTCCTACGAGGCCGACGTCGCGGCGATCCAGTCGTTGCACTACCAGCTCTGGGGCATTGCCGGCGATGCCGTCGCGGCAGGCCCGCAGGACACTGCGCCGCGCCTCTACGTCGAGACGCTCAACGAGATGATCGACGCGCACGGCGTCCGCGTCGCCTCACTGAGCAACCGGGTGCCGGCGACGGTCGTGCTGCTGCAGGTGTTCGGCAGCGCCATCGCCCTCGGCGTCTTGGCGATGTACCTCGAGCTCCTCGGCCGAGGGGTCACCACGTCGCTGCTCGCGGGCGCGTTCGTCATGCTGATCCTCTTCGTGTCGTTCGATCTCGACCGCCCGAGGCGCGGCTTCATCACCGTGCCGTCCTCCGCGCTGGTCGACGCACGCGCCGCGATGGACGGGCCACCGGCCGCCGGGCCCTGACGCCGCGCTCCTCACTCTGGTTGCACGTGCCGACGACAGAAGGTTCGTGCCGGGGCCTCAGACCCGCTCGAACGCCGCCACTTCAGCGGTGAACGCCTCGAGCATGTCCGGGGTGATCGACGCCCGGGTCCGGGCGGCAGCACTGGTCAGATCGTCCACGGTGACCATCCCCGGTCGGCCCTCGGAACGTGCCCGAGCGAACGCTTCGGCCGCGGCGCGCTGCGCCGCCAGGTCGACGTCTCCGGGCGTGAAGCCCTCGCAGCGAGCCGCCAGCATCGCTGGGTCCACACCGGGCTCTCGGTTCATGTTCGCCAGGGCGTACTCCCACAACGACGTCAACGCCGTGTGGTCAGGGGGGCCGATACCGATCAGCAGGTCGAATCGCCCGGGTCGCATCACCGCCGGGTCGATGGTCTCCACGAAGTTGGTCGCACAGATCAGCAGCTTCCCTGGCCGACGCCTCAGATCGGGTATGGACTTCAACAGCTCGTTCACCACCCCGGCCGAAGCGGGTCGGCTCACGCGCGCCGGAGCGATCTCGTCGAACTCGTCGATGAAGATGACCACATGGTCCAACCGACCGAGCTCGATGAACGCCTCGCGCAGTTCGTTGGCCAGGGTGCCCTCACCGCTGGACAACTTCGACGGCAGAAGCTCCACGAACGGCCAACCGAGACGCCCCGCCGTCGCCCTGGCGAACGTGGTCTTCCCGGTGCCGGGGGGCCCGAACAGCAACGCCGTCGCCGGCGGCCGGAGCCCGCTCTGTTCTGCCAGCACCGGGTCCGACAGCGGCGCCACGATCCGTTGATCGATCAGGGCCTTCTCTCGCTCCATGCCCGCAACCTGGTCCCAGAGCTCGCCGTCGAGGATCTGACCGCCCCACTTGTCGACGATGCGAACGTCGCCCGGCTCCAGCGACAGGAACTTCTCGTACAGGACCATTCCCTGCGTGGCGGTGAAACCCCGGTTCAGCAGGGCTTGTTCACCGACCTCACCGGGCCCCAGCAGCGCCGAGACCTTGCGGACACCCAGATGGAGCAGGCGGTCCTCGAGGCCTCGGGACAATGCCGAGCCGATGCCACGACCCCGCCACTGCGGTGAGATGGCCACCAACTGGGTCCAGGCCCGGTCGCTGGCCACCCGCGCACTGGCCAGCCCCACGAGCGCCCCGTTGGCCAACGCCACCACCACGACCGCACCACCGTTCACATCGGCGATGAACCGGGCGATCTCCATGGGGGAGCTGTCAGGAAGCGAGCGCAGCGTCTCCAGCAACTGCACGGCTGCGCCGAGGTCCGACGGCGCAAGGTCGCAGATCTGATAGCTCATGCGCGAGGGTACGCCAGGTTGCGCGACGCACCCTCAGCGGCGTGGCATCACACGCGAGGTGGCTCGTGACGTCGAATGGGTAGGAGGTGAGAGGCTGGAGGTCCGACGGACCGAACCTCGTGCCGAGGAGCGACATGAACGAGCAGCCCACCAACGTCCCCACCCAACGGTTCACCGACGCCATCGCCCTCGCAGTCGAGCTCCACGAGGCGCACGCCCGCAAGGGCACCACCATCCCGTACATGTCGCACCTGCTGGGTGTCGCGTCGCTCGTGATGGAGCACGGGGGCACCGAGGATCAGTGCATCGCCGGCCTGCTGCACGACGCCGTCGAGGACTGCGGCGGCGCGCCGACAGCAGCCCGCATCCGCGCCGCGTTCGGCGACGCGGTGGCCGACATCGTCGAGGCGTGCAGCGACACCGACCTCGACCCGAAGCCGCCGTGGCTCGGCCGCAAGACTGCCTACATCGACCACATCACCCACGCACCGAACGACGTGCTGCTCGTGTCGCTCGCCGACAAGGTCCACAACTGCCGCAGCCTCGCCACCGACACCGAGTCGCACGGTGACCTCCTCTGGGCACGGTTCACCGGCACCAAGGTCGAGTCGCGCTGGTACTACGAGTCGCTGTGCGATGTGTTCGAGGAACGACTTGGGCGAACCCCGTTGGTGCGCGAGCTCCGGCACGCCATCGCCCGGGTCTGGCC
>JBEGOE010000195.1:0-12773 GCA_041182165.1 Actinomycetota bacterium | reverse complement strand
GCCCACCACGGTCGCCCCACCCGACCCGCAGGCACCCACGATCCTCGAGGCGCTGCGGGCCGACAGCCGGTTCACCACGCTGGTCGACGTCCTGACGCAGGCGGGCTACACCGATGACGTCGCCATCATCGGGCCGCTCACCTTCTTCGCGCCGACCAACGACGCGTTCCAGGACATCCCGGCGGACGATCTACAGGCGATCGTCGACCAGCCCGAGCTGTTGCAAGCGATCCTCGCCTTCCATCTGGTCGAGGCCAAGGCGTCACTCGCGACGCTCGCGACGCTGAGCCAGGTCGAGACCGTCTACGGCGAACCGATCGACATCACGATCGACGCCGACGGCACGGTCCTGCTGAACGGCGTGCGCACGATCGCACCGGAGATCGATGCCCGCAACGGCGTCATCATCCCGATCGAGCAGGTGCTGCAGCCCAAGGTGAACCCACTGCTGCGCTGATGGACGCCGTCGAGGGCAGCCGGCCGACGCTCACGCGCCTCGGCATCGCGAGCTGGAGTGCCATCGGGGTCCTGTTCCTGGCCTCCATTGTCGTGGGTGTCCTCGCGGCCGTCAGTGCGCTGGTGTTGCCGCTGGTGCTCGCGGGCATCATCGGCGCAGTCACGTACCCGCTGGCGCGATATCTGCAGCGCTGGATGCGTCCGTCACTGGCTGCTCTGGCCGTGGTCGTCACGGCCATCGGCGTGGTGGTCGGCGTGGTGCTCGTCACCATCTCGGCGATCGTGAACCAGATGGGCACGTTGTCGCGCAACATCGACCTGGCGCTGACCGACCTCGGATCCACCACCGACGGGATCGGACTCGGAGCGGGGCAGCTCGAGGCGATCAGGGACGCGCTCCAGTCGGTCGTGTGGTTCATCGGTGCCGGTCTCGCGAGCGCCGTGATCGGTGGCATCGGCACGCTGGTCACCTTCGTGGCCAGCGGCATCCTGGCGATGCTGATCATGTACTACGTGCTGAAGGACGGGCCGGAGATCAGGACGTGGCTCATCGGCCAACTGCCCGACGACCTGCGTGACGAGGCGTCGTCGTTCCTGTCGGGGGCGGTGCGCACGGTGCGGTCGTACTGGGCCGGCCGGACCGTGCTGTCGGCGATCATCACGTCGGTGATCGTCGTGATGAGCCTCGTGCTGGGTCTGCCGATGGTGGGGGCGATCGCCGTCACGAACTTCGTCGGCGGCTACATCCCCTACATCGGCGCCTTCATCGGTGGTGGGCTCGCGGTGATGATGGCGCTCGCCGAGGGTGGCGTTGGCCAGGCGTTGCTCGTGCTGGCGATCGTGCTGGCGTGCAACTTGGTGCTCGAGAGCATCCTCGAGCCCAAGGTGATGAGCGGGAAGCTGAGTGTCCACCCCTTGGCGGTCCTGCTCGCCACGACCACCGGCGGCGTGGTGGGCGGCATCGTCGGCCTGGTGCTCGCGGTGCCGGTGATGGTGGTGACCACCGATCTGGTGCGGCGCCTCCGCTCGCACGGCGTGGTGCACGCAGCGCGAGCGAAGGCGACCACCATGGTGGCGGCAGTTCAGGACGGCCAATTGTGACGGCCGACCGTGACGACCGGCCGACGTGTCAGTTCTTGACGACGAAGGCCGGGCCGCTGACGCCGCCGAGCAGTGCCGACACGAGGATGCCGAGCGGCAACGTGCCCCAGTAGCCGACGGCGCCCGGCCCGGTGATGTTGCCGATGAACAGCATGAGCAGCCAGGTCGCCGGGAATGTGGCGATGAGCAGCACGATGATGGCTCCGATGAGACCCTTGATCATTGGTGTTTTCTCCTGACCCGGTCGGGGGAGCCGACCGGTCGTCGCGGAGCGTAATTCAACCGATCAGTTGGGGAAGTGACCTGACCAGGGCTGCATGATCGCGTTCGGTCTGGCCGACGTAGGCCTCGGCGAAGCGCGCCGACGTTCCGAGGTACCCGGCGATCGCAACCGAATCGCTGCTGCGGGCGTGGCCGCGGGCGAGCGCCCAGCCGCAGAAGGTGCCGTACTCACCGCGCGGCGGGCACCCACGCGGTCGAGGCCATTCTCCTTCGCCGCCACGGCGATGCTCGCGGCGAGGCGCTTGACGTCCCACTCGAACGGCCCAGGCGAGGTCTCGTCGAAGTCGTTGAGGTCGAAGACCCTTCGTCGCTCGGGCTGGCGAACACGCCGAAGTTCGCGGGGTGCGACGGTGCGTCACTGGCGGCCCAGCGTGCGCCGCTCGGCCGGCGGTATGACCGGATCGTCGAACGCCACGAGTCCGGGTGCAGCGGCAGAGGTGCTCGTGTCGTCGGCGGTCATCGCCCTCATTCCTCCCGATCGGCTGCCACGGTAGCTTCGGGGCGTGGGGTGGCGCGAACGTACCGATGACCTGCGCGAGCGCGGCCTCGTCGAGGTCGGCACGACGCTCTACGTCCGAGACCGTGATGCGTTCGCCTCGGTGCTCGGCAGCGCCATCGCGCTGCGCCTGTTCCTCTTCGTGATCCCCGCCAACATCGCCCTGGTCGCCTTGGTGCACCTGCTGCACCTCACCTCGGTGTTCAGCAGCACGCTCGAGTCGTCGGTCACCACCGGCGAGTTGGCGGCGAACTACAGCGACGTCACGTTCTGGTCGCAGCTGTGGACCCTGCTCAGCTCGCTCGTGCTCACCGTGTGGGCCGGTCGCTCGCTCGCCCGGGTGCTGGCGACCGGTTCGACCGCTGCGTGGCAGATGCCGCCGGCCACGGCGAAGCTCGGCGTGAAGTCCGTGCTGGCGCTCTCGGCGCTGCTGTTCGCGATGCTCGCGATGTCGGCGGTGCTCGACAAGGTGCGCGACATCGGCGGGGTGGCGATCTCGTTCGTCGGATGGATCGGCGTGTTCGCGATCATGACGCTCGGCTGGTTCCTGCTCACCCTCACCCTGCCCCGCCCGACGTCCGATCCGGGGGCCGTGCTGCCCGGTGTGTTGCTCGTGGCGCTGGGCTTCACCGTGCTGCAGTGGTTCATGCAGTTCTACCTGCCGCGCAAGATCGAGGAGAGCAGCGACACCCTGGGCGACCTGTCGTCGACCGTCGCTGCGCTCGGCTACTTCTTCTTCGTGGGCCGTCTGATCGCCGGTGCGATGGTGGTCAGTGCCGTCACGTACGAGCGCTGGGGCAGCATCAGCAACCAGGTGTTCGACCTGCCGGGCATCCGCCAGCTCTCGGCGAGGTGGCCGAGGTTGCGGGCGTACTTCGACCAGCCGAAGATCGACGACGACGAGCCGGACTGAACCGACCGCGGGTGGTCGCGATCAACCGTCGACCGGTCCGTCGACAGGTCTGCCAGTGGTGCCGGCGCTCAGGCGTCGTGGGCGTCGGCCAGGCCGGCACCCGGTCGGAACTCGGTGTCGCCGTTCGTGCCGGTCTCGCGCTGCTTGGCCATGTTCGCCATGGTGGTCGCCATCGCCTGCGCCGCCCCCTGGTGGCCCATGATCTTGCTCATGACCGCCTTCGATGCGCCGGCCATCAGCTCGGCCTGGTGCTCGTGGAGGTGGTCGGCCGAGGCCTGCAGCGGCCGGACGTAGCCGTTGAGGGCCGGCACGACGTAGCGCGCCACGAGGTCCCACGACCGCGCCGTTGCCTCGGGGTTGGCCCAGTCGTGGGCGAACCCGAGCACCACACCGAAGCCGCCGGTGAGCTGCTGGAGGTTGCGGATGGCGGCCACGAGGTCGTCGGGCGTGCCGACCACGGAGGTGCCGCCGCCGGCGGCGCCGGGCCCACCGGCCACCTGGTCGAGCAGCTCCCACTTGTCGGCCACGTGCACCGCGCCCGGCCGGCCGAGCACGCGGACGTTGTACTCGTTGTTCCACCGTTGCAGCCCGTCGACGGCCTCGTTGCGAGCTTGCTCACGGGTCTCGGCGAGGTGCCAGCTCATCATCACGCGCCAGTTCCTGCGGTCGACCGTCGAGCCGTGCTGGGCGGCCGACTCCTCGGCGAAGCCCCACTGGGTGGGCAGCGCGGCGATGCCCTCGCTCGACGTCGACGCGATCGACAGTGCGCCGATGCCGTACTTGCCGGCGAGCTGCATGCCCGACGGCGAGATGCTCGAGGCAACCGTCATCGGCATGTCCTCCTGCAGGGGCAGCAACTGGAGGGCGGCGTCGTTCAGGGTGAACCACTCGCTCTCGTGGCTGAAGCGGTCGTCGCCGCGAAGCAGTCGGCGGATGACGCCGATCGCCTCGTCCTGCCGGTCGCGCTGCACCATCGGGTCGATGCCCAGGGTGCGGGCGTCGCTGGGCAGTGCGCCCGGGCCGCTGCCGAACATCGCCCGGCCGCGGGTCATGTGGTCGAGCTGGACCATGCGCTGGGCGACGTTGAACGGGTGGTGGTACGGCAGGGAGATGACGCCGGTGCCGAGCCGGATGTGGTGCGTGCGCTGGCCGGCGGCGGCGAGGAACATCTCGGGCGAGGCGATGGTCTCCCAGCCGGACGAGTGGTGCTCTCCGCACCAGAACTCGTCGAACCCCAGGCGGTCGAGGTGGGCGGCGAAGTCGAGGTCGCGCTGGAACATCAGCGTCGGGTGCTCGCCGAGCGGGTGGTGCGGGGCGAGGAAGGTGCCGAATCGGAGCCGAGCCATGGCCGCACCCTACGAAACAGTGCGGTCGTTCTGGCCAGTCAGGGGGTAACTTGGTGCCCGCTTCGGGGACGTAGCTCAGTTGGCAGAGCGCTACCTTTGCAAGGTAGATGTCAGGGGTTCGATTCCCCTCGTCTCCACGAATCCGACCGCTACCCCCACCCGTCTTCGTTGTGGGTGCATCCGTGTCGGGCGACCGCCCGCACTCATCGACTGGCCGGGAGCGGCGAAGGGTTCGGCCTGCCGAACGGCTGCGGATGAGCCGATGAACGTGGCCCCCACCGCCGGGGCGGTGAAGCTCCCCGTGCATCTGTCGGCCGTGTACTCCGGGCTCCACTCGCCCATGCGGGGAGATCGGCGATGGGGGCGTCGATGCGCTCGGCCGGCGCAGCAAAGAGCACCAACATCACGCAGTAGGTTTCGCCAGCATGACAACACCCGATGACATTCCGGTGGCGCACACACCGGCCGGTGGCTACGGGACGTCGTTCCCGCCGTTGGTGCTCGCCGGTTGCACCGAACCACTCGTCGACGGCGCCCCCGACCTTCGCGGCGTGTGGCGAACGGTCAGCGCGACGCGCGGCGGTGAGCCGGTGCCGGCCGATGACCGGTTGATGTCGTACACCGAGCGCATCGAGCAGTGCGGCAATCGAATTGTCGACTGCGGTGGCGGCACCATCGCCGATGCAAGGGCGGACGGCACACCGGAGAACGGCGTGCACGATGTGTCAGTGTTCGACTACACCACACCAATTCATGTGGTCGCCAGTTACGAAGATGGCGCCTTCGTGCTGCGACCCGTCGGCCTGCCTGGCATCGAAGTGCGCCGCCATCTCGACGGGGACGGCCACATGATCTGGACCCGTCCCGACATGGGCGGCATTCGCGTCGTACTCGAACGAGTGATGTAACCGTCACCGCCCGTTGCCGTCCGACCTGGTCAAGCCTGTTCGTGAGCATCAACCCGGCCGAGGCGGTACCACCAGCCGGCGCCGAAGGCGACGACGAGCCACACCGTCGCATTGATGCCGACCCAGGCCATCACGTCTGTCACGAGCGAACACGAGGCCCGGTCGACGTGTGGAGAGGTTGACGTCCCCTCCAATTGTACGTATATTCGGACTTATGACGTGGCTCCGACACATCCTGCCGATCCTGTCGTGGGGTCCCCGCTACGAACGTCGCAACTTCCGCAGCGACCTCGCGGCCGGTCTCACGGTCGGCGCCATGCTCGTGCCTCAGGCGATGGCATACGCATTGCTTGCAGGCCTGCCGCCCGAGGTGGGGCTCTATGCCGCCACGGTGCCGGTCGTCGTCTACGCCTTGTTCGGCACCTCGCGCCAGCTCGCCGTCGGGCCCGTGGCGATCGTGTCGCTGCTCACGGCGTCGGCGTTGGCGCCACTCGTCGAGGAGGGCACGGCCGGGTACCTCAGCGCTGCGGCGCTGCTGGCGCTGATGGTCGGCGTGATCCACATCGTGCTGGGGGTCGGACGCCTCGGGTTCCTCGTGAACTTCCTGTCGCACTCGGTGCTGGTCGGCTTCACCGCTGCCGCTGCGATCATCATCGGCTTCTCGCAGGTGAAGCACGTCTTCGGCATCTCGACGGCGCGTACCGAACAGTTCCACGAGACGGTTCTCGAGGTCGGCCGCAACATCGGTGACACCAACGGCGCCACGTTGACGCTCGGGGTGCTCGCTTTCGCGACGTTGTTCCTGTTGAAGAGGTTCGTCCCGCGGTTCCCAGCAGCACTGCTCGTCGTCATCGGATCGATCCTCGCCGTCGAGCTGCTCGACCTCGAGTCACGAGGGGTGACCGTGGTCGGCGACATCCCCGACGCGCTGCCGGCATTCGGCCTGCCCGACTTCGACGGCTCGTTGATCGGCAGCCTCCTCGCGACGGCGTTCGTCATCACGATCGTCGGTTTCATGGAGTCGGTGGCCGTGGCCAAGGTGTACGCGCGTCGCAACCGTTACGAGCTCGTCCCGAACAGCGAGCTGATCGGGCTCGGAGCCGCCAACGTCGCATCCGGCCTCTTCGGTGGATACCCGGTCACCGGTGGCTTCTCTCGCACCGCCGTCAACGCGACTGCCGGCGCCCGGACGCCGCTGGCGTCGATCATCACCGCCGGCCTCGTGTTGGTGACCATCGCGTTCTTCACGCCGCTGTTCTCATCGCTGCCCAACGCAGCCCTCGGCGCGATCATCATCATGGCGGTCATCGGCCTGGTCGACGTGCGCGAGATGCGCCACATCGCCAGGGTCAAGAAGAGCGACCTGATCTCGCTCAGCGTTGCCTTCGTCGCCACGCTGGCCGTGGGCATCGAGCTCGGCATCCTCATCGCGATCGTGGCCTCGATGCTCGTCGTCTTCGCTCGCCTCTCCATGCCGCACTCCGCAGTGCTCGGTCATGTCGACGGCACCACCAGCTACCGCAACGTCGACCGGTTCCCCGAAGCCCGGACCGTCGACGGGATCCGCATCGTCCGCATCGACGCTGCCCTGTCGTTCGTCAACGCGACCAACGTCAAGCAGTTGGTCACCCAGCACGCCGAGGCGGTCACCGACGAGCCTCGTGCGCTCGTCCTCGATGCCTCCGGCATCAACGACCTCGACGCCACGGGTGCGGAGATGCTCCACGACCTCCTGGTCGAGCTGGCCGATCGCGACGTCGCACTCCACTTCGCCGACGTGAAGGGGCCCGTCCGCGACGTGATGCGCAACGCCGGCATCTGGCAGCAGCTGGGTGACCGTGTGCACACCTCCACCCATGACGCCGTGGCGGCGATCATGCAGCGCATCCCTGCGCCGAGCGACCAGCGACGCCATGGCATCGACGAGCGCCCGCGCGTCGACACCGCATCGGGCCGGGAAGGAACGGCCACCCATGTCTGAGTCGTCGTGGACTGCTCTGGTCGATGGTCATCAACGGGCCAGGGACACCGTCGCCGCCCTCGCGCGCGGGGGCGAGGGACCGCCGCGTCACGAGCCACGTGCGGCGATCCTGGCGTGTTCCGATGCTCGGGTGCCACCCTCGGTGGTCTTCGATCAACCTGCCGGCAACCTGTTCGTGATCCGGATCGCAGGGAACACGATCGGACCAGCGGCCCTGGCGAGTCTCGACTTCGCGGTCGCAGAGCTCGGGATCGACCTGATCGTCGTGCTCGGCCACACGAGCTGCGGCGCGGTCACCGCAGCGGCCTCGGGCACGTGCGGGGGGTACCTCGCTCCGATCGTGGACCCGATCTGTGAGATCGCCCGGCGGCACCCCGGGATGTCGGTCGACGAGTTGGCCGTACGCAACGTCGCCAACACGGTGGAACAGTTGGCGGCGCACGATGGACCCGTCGGCCGAGGCGTCGCAGCCGGCCGGGTCGAGATCCGAGGCGCGATCCACGATCTGACCACTGGTCGGCTCGAGCCGGTGAGGGTCGAGCCTCGCGCGAACTAGGCGATCATTCGCGAGCCGTGGCGACGAGCGCTGGCGCGCTGCCCGCCTCGAACTGCGAGACGAACCGATATCGGTCGCCCCGGACCGTGGTGGTGCGCCACTCGATGCGTTGATCGCCAGCGGTGCTCAGCCGCTCGATGAAGAAGGCCGCCTGTCCGCGCTGGAGTTGGAGCGTCTCCCGTTCGGTCGGCGAGGGCACGAGTGGGGCGATCCGCTCCCAACCGGCGTTCGGGCGCACGCCACACAGGCGTTCCATCTCGTCGTAGAGCGCAGTGTGTTCGAAGTTGCTGTGCAACAACGGTGCGCCGATCGACATGGGCAGCCACGTCCGATCGATCGCCAGGGGTGCACCGTCGGCGCACCGGATCCGCTCGAGGAACACCAGCGGTGCATCCGGTGCGAGACCGAGATGATCGGCTGCGGTCCGATCGGTCTCCTCGCGCAGGGCGAGCACCACGCTGCGCTGCTCGACGCCGGAGGATTCGATCGACTGGAACAAGCTGTAGAGCGCGCCCAGGGGCTGTTCGAACTCGGCTCGGTTCACCACGGTGCCCCGGCCACGCTCGCGTCGCAGGATCCCCGTTCGGTTGAGGTGGCGGATGGCTTCTCGGACGGTGTGTCGACTCACCTGGTACTCGTTGACGAGTTCGGTGTCGGTGGGGAACCGGGCGTGGAACTCCCCGGCCTCGAGTCGTTGCCGGAGCTGTGCTTCGAGCTGTGCCCACAGTGGCATCGGGCTCGACCTGTCGACTGTCATGGCTGCTCCTCGGCGATCTCGACACCGTCATCGTCTGTACATCCGTACAACCAGACTCTACGCACAAGACCAATCTGATTCGCGTGCCGAGTTGATACGGGGTGGGGTATATTGCCGTCACGCTTTGTACGGACGTTCGTGCAAATCGTCGGGCCGCACGGCCAGCCGATCACCAAGCGCACCAGACATCACGGAGACCGACATGACCAACGCAATGCTTCCCGGCACCGACACCATCGACACACAGCAGCTGCGCGAGCTGATGCGTACTGATCCGACCATTCGGATCCTCGATGTGCGAACCGGTGGCGAGTTCGACACCGTGCACATCCCCGGCGCCTACAACGTCCCGCTCAACACGCTCGCCGAGCACGTCAACGATCTCGCGACCGTCCACCAGCCGGTCGTGTTGGTCTGCAAGTCCGGTGCACGCGCCGGCCAGGCCCACACGAAGCTCATCGATGCCGGCAAGCAGCACCTGCACCTCCTCGAGGGTGGCATGGATGCGTGGGAGGCCCAGGGCGGCGACGTCGTGCGTGGCGGTGGCACGAAGTGGGCGCTCGATCGCCAGGTCCGCTTGGTCGCAGGGACGATCGCCCTCATCGGGATCCTCACCAGCATCTTCGTGCCGAAGGCGAAGTGGCTCGCCGGGGGCGTGGCGGCGGGCCTCACCTTCTCGGCAGTGAGCAACACCTGCGCGATGGGTAATGCCCTGTCGCGGCTCCCGTACAACCGGTCGAACAACTGCGACATCGACGGCGTGCTCGACAGCATGCGCAAGGTGTCGTGACGTGGTTGATTGCTGATACCCCCCGGGGTATATTGATCACACGTTCCTGACGCCAAACCCGAAGAGGACCTCCCGTGAAGTTCACCCAGTACTACCTCGACTGTCTCTCCCAGGCCTCCTATCTGATCGGTGACCAGACCACCGGTCGCGCTGTGGTCGTCGATCCCCGTCGGGACGTCGACGAGTACGTGCGTGACGCCGCCGAGGCAGGCCTCACGATCGAGCTGGTCGTCGAGACCCACTTCCACGCCGACTTCCTGTCGGGCCACCTCGAACTCGCCGAGGCGACGGGCGCCGAGATCGGCTTCTCGTCGGTCGCCAGGCCCGAGTTCCCGACCCGCAAGCTCGAAGACGGCGAACGCCTCGAGCTGGGCGAGGTGGTGCTGCAGTTCCTCCACACGCCGGGCCACACGCCGGAGTCGCTCAGCATCGTCGTGTGGGAACACGCCGACGACGAGGCGCCGTACGCGGTGCTGACCGGTGACACGCTGTTCATCGGCGACGTCGGCCGCCCCGACCTGCTCGCATCGATCGGCGTCACGAAAGAAGAGCTCGCCAACCAGCTGTACGACAGCCTGCACGGCAAGCTGATGGTGCTGCCCGACAGCACGCGGGTGTACCCGGGCCACGGCGCCGGATCCGCGTGCGGCAAGAACTTGTCGACCGAGACGTGGTCGACCATCGGCGCGCAGCGCGAGACGAACTATGCGCTTCGAGCGGCGAGCAAGCAGGAGTTCTTCGACCTCGTCACCGAGGGTCAACCTCCGGCGCCGAGCTACTTCATCTTCGATGCGGTGCTCAACCGCAAGGATCGCGAACTGCTCGACGAGACGGCCATGCCGGCTGCGCTCGACCTCGCCGGGTTCGACCGGCTCGTCGAGGCGGGCGCGTTGGTGGTCGACGGTCGCGACCCGGAGGACTTCGGTCGTGGGCACCTCGTCGGGTCGATCAACGTCGGTCTCAACGGCCGGTACGCGGAGTTCGCCGGATCGATCGTGCCGAGCGATGTCGACATCGTGCTCGTGGCCGACACCGGCTTCGAGCTCGAAGCGAAGAACCGCTTGGCCCGCATCGGCTTCGACCGGGTGGTGGGTTACCTCGAGCACCCGCTCGCAGTGATGGCCGACCACCCCGACCGGGTTCGCCCGGCCTCGCGACTCACTGCGGCCGAGTTCGACAGCCGACGTGGCGACATCCACGGCCTGCAGCTCATCGACATCCGCAACCCCGGCGAAGTCGCGCTCGGAACGATCGAGGGGGCCACGGCGATCCCGGTCGGCCAGCTCCCGAGCCGACTCGGCGAACTCGACCCGACCGCGCCCACCGTCGTCTACTGCGCCGGCGGCTACCGCTCGTCGGTGGCGGCGAGCCTGCTCCGCCAGGCCGGCTTCCAGGACGTGTCCGACATCCTCGGTGGCTTCGGCGCCTGGGTCGACGCCCGGAACGCAAAGGTCTGAGCGTCTCATGGCCTACTCCGAGACATTCCAACGCCTCGCCGATGCAGCGCGCGCACAGGTGCGCGGCGTACCGGCCGACGAGGTCGACCACCTGGTCGCGCAGGGCGCGGTGGTGCTCGACATCCGCGACCCCGATGAGCATGCAGCCGGCCACCTCGAAGGATCGACGAACCTCAGCCGCGGCAAGCTCGAGATGCTGGTCGAGGGCATCATCCCCGATCTCGGGACCACGGTGCTCTGCTACTGCAACGCCGTCAATCGCGGGGCGCTCTCCGCTGCGTCGTTGCAGGCGATGGGCTACGTGAACGCCGCGTACATCGACGGTGGCCTCAACGCCTACCGCGCCCTCAGCACGACGTAGGTCACCGGGTCGCGGTCAGCGCTTGTTGGCGGCCTTGTTCCTGGCGCCGGCCGGGCGACGGGCGTCGCGCTTCTGGGCGGCGCGCTGGGCGGCGACCTTCTTCTCGGCCACGGTCTTCCAGATCGCAGTGATGATCACGGCGCCGACGAGCGATCCGATCGTGCCGCTGGCGCGCAGCGCAAGACCGTCGCCGGCGAGCAGGCTGGCGATCAGACCGCCGACGAAGGATCCGAGGAGACCCGCAGCGAGCGCCATACCCCAGTCGAACGGCTCATTGCTGCGCTTGCCGACGATGAGTTGGGCAATTGCCCCGATGATCATGCCGAAACCGATGAGCGCGAGAATGAGCATGCTTCGGGACGCTAGCGGAGCGACGAGTTGCTCTTCGACTCGTCCCATGCCTCGCGCATCGTGCCGGCCAGGCGGTCGGCAGCGGCGAACTGGGCGATGATGCCGGCCACTACGAGGCCTCCCCAGATGGCGTACCACCACCAGTCGTCGTGCAGTCGATCGGTCACGGCCCCGGATTCGGTGATGTCACCGCTCTGCAGCTTGTTGGTGAGCAGCATGATGCCCCCGACGATGGTGCTCGCGCCCGACGTCGCTGTGAGCACGGTGAGCAACACCATCGGGAGGTTGCCGGCGAGCGCGACGATCGCCAACAACACTCCGGTGGCGAGACCGACGAACACGATGACCCAGTCCCACGACACGCCGATGGCGACCATGGCGCTGACGCCGAGCGTGAACCCGATCGCGGCCATGGCGAGTACCACCGAGACCTCGAAGTAGAGGTATGCGAGGAGGCCGAAGAGGAGGCCGACAACGATGCCGACCGCCCATGCCAGCGTCGAACGGAGGAAGCCGTCGCCGTCCGAGGACGACACGATCGCGGCCCCGAGGATGAAGCCGCCGAACGCGCCCCAGATCGGGATGATGACTCGCATCGTCAAGTACCCACGGAAGCAGAAGATCGCTCCGATCAACACGGCCAGAATGCCGAGCACCACGTCCTGCACGGTTGCCTCCTCAGTCGTCGGTCGGACGTCCGATCGATCGTTCCCCACGGTCGTCGTCCGGGGTGAGTATGGCAGGGCCTGGCTGCGGCGTCAGACCTTCGGTCTCAGCTCGAAGTTGAGCCAGAGGTCGAACGGCAACGTCTCGAGCCGTGTGCGCAGTTCGGTGCGCACACGGTGAACATCCCTGGTAACGCCCCGAGCGACCGATCGGCGCTACCTGCGGCGAAGGTCCGACCTTTGCCGTGATCCGGTTGCATACCGCCACATCGCGCCAAAGGTCGGACCGCTGCCGCTCCGAGCTGGCTGGCCTCGGTTGCGGTGTGTATCACATTTCGTCATACTTGACGGAT
>JBEGOE010000194.1:0-7317 GCA_041182165.1 Actinomycetota bacterium | reverse complement strand
GTGAGCTCGTCGAGCACCACGAGGTAGTCGGCCGGGTTCACGACGACGGCGACATGCGCGTGGTTCTTCGCTGCCGCACGCACCATGGCCGGGCCGCCGATGTCGATGAGCTCGATGCTCGGGTCGCTCGCGAACGGGTAGAGGTTCACCACGACGAGGTCGAACGGCTCGATGCCGTACTCGGCCATGTCCTCGCGGTGCGCCGGCTCGGTGGGGTCTGCCAGCAGGCCGCCGTGCACCTTGGGGTGAAGGGTGACCACGCGGTGGTCGAGGATGGCCGGCACGCCCGTGACGTCGGCGATGTCGGTGGCCGGCACCCCTGCAGCGATGAGCGCCCTGGCCGTGCCGCCGCTCGACACGAGGGTCCACCCGAGTCGGTGGAGTGCAGCGCCGAGGTCGACGATGCCGGCCTTGTCGTACACGGAGAGGAGGGCTCTGGGCATGGGGCGAGGGTAGGCGACGGGACCGTCGGACAGACCCACTTTTGACAAGGTGTACGGTTCTTGCGAGGGTGAGAAATCACTCTCGCAACGTCAACGTGTTGGGAGGCAACGTGGATGTCAGCAAGTTCAAGACCAGCGATTGGCTGAAGGTCGGTGGCGCTGCGGCGTTCCTCGTCTTCGGGCTGCTGCCATGGACGAAGGTGTCCGGGTTCGGGGTCTCGGACTCGGGGGGCAACGTCTTCGACTTCTTCTGGACGGGCATCATCCCGTGGATCCTCATCATGGGCATCGGCGTCGTCACCGTGCTGCTCGTGCTCGAGAAGATCCCGAACCGCTTGCCGTGGCCGCTGATCATGTTGGCCGCTGCGGCGCTGGCGGCGCTGCTGCTGCTGCTACGCCTGCTGTTCAACCCGCTCGAGGGCAAGGACGTGCTCGAATCGCTCGGCGGTGATGTGGGGCGAGGCATCGGGCTGATCCTGTCCGTGCTCGCAGGCCTCGTGGTGCTCGCCGGCTGCGTGCTGGCGTTCAAGGAGTCGGGCGGCAACCTGAACGACCTCAAGGACATCGACAAGATCAAGAGCCAGTTCACCGGCCCGGCCGGTTCGAGCGCTGCCGCTGGCGACACGCCTCCGCCTCCGCCGCCTCCGTCATCCGGTGGCATGGCGCCGCCCTCGCCGCCGACGGCCTGAGCGACACCGGATTCCTGTCGGTGATGTGCTGCTCGGCAACCCATCACCGACAGAGTTCCGGGTGCGGGGTCAGAGGGTGGCGATGATCTCGGCCATCAGGTCGCCGGCCTCGGTGGGGTTGAGGCCCACCTTCACGCCGGCGGCGCGCAGTGCGTCCATCTTGCCCTGGGCTGTGCCCTTGCCGCCGCTGGTGATGGCGCCGGCATGGCCCATCTTCTTGCCCTCGGGGGCGGTGACACCGGCGATGTAGGCGCTCATCGGCTTGGTGACGTTGGCCTTGATGAACTCGGCGGCCTCTTCCTCGGCCGAGCCACCGATCTCGCCGATCATGATGATCGCGTGGGTCTCGGGGTCGGCCTGGAACTCCTTCAGGCAGTCGATGAAGTTCGTGCCGGGGACCGGGTCGCCGCCGATGCCGACGCAGGTGCTGACACCGATGCCGCGCTGCTTCAGCTCGTAGAGGGCCTGGTAGGTGAGCGTGCCCGAGCGGCTGACGATGCCGACGTTGGGGCCGTCGGCCGTGGGCAGCTGGGCGATCTCGCCGGCCGTGATGCCGATGTTGCACTTGCCTGGGCTGATGATGCCGGGGCAGTTCGGGCCGAGCAGGCGGGTGTTCGGGTAGTTGCGCAGCAGGGTGTTGAAGACCTTGGCCTCGTCCTGAGCGGGGATGCCCTCGGTGATGCACACGATGAACGCGATGCCGGCGGAGGCAGCCTCGAGGATGGCCGCGGCTGCGGCCTTCGGCGGGACAGCGATGAACGACGCGGTGGCGCCGGTGGCGGCGACGGCCTCGGCCACGGTGTTGAACACCGGGATGCCTTCAACATCTGTGCCGCCCTTGCCTGGCGTGACACCGCCCACGATCTGCGTGCCGTAGGCCTGGTTGCGGAGGCCGTGGTACTTGCCCTGACCGCCGGTGAGACCCTGGACGATCACCTTGGTGTCGGCGTTGACGAAGATGGCCATCAGTTCGTTCCGTTCGCGAGTGCGACCGCTGCGCGGGCCGCTTCCAACATGGTGGGCTTCGAGACGAGCTTGCTCTCGGGGATGCCGGCGTCGAGCAGGATCTGGCGGCCCTCCTCGGCGTTGGTGCCGTCAAGGCGGATGACGATCGGTGCCCGCAGCTCGACGCGGCCCATGGCCTCGACGATGCCCTTGGCGACCTCTTCGCCGCGGGTGATACCGCCGAAGATGTTGATGAAGATGCTCTTCACGTTCTCGTCGCTGTTGATGACGCCGAGGGCCGCAGCCATCATGTCGGCGTTGGCGCCGCCACCGATGTCGAGGAAGTTGGCGGCTGTGCCACCCACCTGGTTCACGACGTCGAGCGTGCTCATCGCCAGGCCGGCGCCGTTGGCGATGATGCCCACGGTGCCGTCGAGGCCGATGTACTGCAGGTCGTGCGTGCGGGCGAGCTGCTCGCGCTCGTCGAGCTCTTCGGTGGCGCGGAACTCCTCCCACTCGGGGTGGCGGTAGCCGGCGTTGTTGTCGAGGCTCACCTTGGCGTCGAGGGCGTGCACGCCGCCGTCCGGCCGAAGGATGAGCGGGTTGATCTCGGCGAGGTCGCAGTCGCCCTCGGTGAAGCAGCGGTACAGCTTGACGAGCATGTCGGCCACACCGTCGACCGCCTCGGCGTCGATCTTGGCGCGTACGGCAGCGTCGCGGGCGGTCTCGAGCGAGATGCCGTCGACCGGGTCGATGTGCAGCAGGACGATCGCGTCGGGGTTCTCGACGGCGACCGTCTCGATCTCGACGCCGCCCTCGGCGCTGAGCATGAGGAGGTGCTTCTTGGCGGCGCGGTCGAGCGAGTACGAGGCGTAGTACTCCTTCGAGATGTCGCTCGCGTGCTCGACCCACACCCGCTTCACGAGGTGGCCCTTGATGTCCATGCCGATGATGTTCCCGGCGTGGAAGCGGACCTCGTCGGCGTTGTCGGCGATCTTGATGCCGCCGGCCTTGCCGCGGCCGCCGACCTGCACCTGTGCCTTCACCACGACGGGGTAGCCGGCGGCCTCGGCCACGGACACCGCCTCGTCGACGGTGTAGGCAACGCCGCCCGGCGACACCGGGATGTCGTAACGGGCGAAGTACTGCTTGCCCTGGTATTCGAACAGATCCACTGGCTCAGTCCTCTTCTCTGGCGTCGAGCGCCGTTTCCAACCATTGGGCAATGCCCTTGAGCGAGGCGCCGGGCCCGAAGATCTCGGCCACGCCCTGCTCGCGCAGGGTGCGTGCGTCGGCGTCGGGGATGACCCCACCGCCGAACACCATGATGTCGCCGAGGTCGCGGTTGCGGAGCTCTTCCATGACTCGGGGGAACAGGGTGAGGTGCGCACCACTGAGGAGCGACAGGCCGACCGCGTCGACGTCCTCCTGCAGGGCGGTCTCGGCGATCTGTTCGGGGGTCTGGTGGAGCCCGGTGTAGATGACCTCGAAACCATGGTCGCGCAGGGCGCGCGTGATGGTCTTGGCCCCACGGTCATGGCCGTCGAGGCCCGGCTTTGCGACGACGACGCGATACGGACGTTTCACGAGTCGGTGACCCTACGCCCTTCGCGGCCCGCACCTCCAACCGACGCTCCCGCCGCCATTCCTGCTGCCGGGACCCGGACGGCCGGCTGCGTTGGTGAAGTGGCCGGACTGGAGCAGACTGGCGGCGTGCTGGAGCGCCTCCGACCGACCACCCCGCTGGGCCGTGCCGTCATCCCGGTGCTCGGCGGCATCCTGTTCTTCGCGCTCCTGGGTTTCGCGACATGGGGCATCGCCTCGGTGCTGTCCGGCAACCCCGAACAGGTCGAGCAGCGCCTCGCTGCATCGACGTTCGAGGTCGGCCGCACGCCCTACCTCGCCGACCTGATCGCCGATGACGGACCGCTGCTGTTCCAGGGCCTCGTGGGCGATGGTGCGGACCGCAGCATCGTGGTCGATCATCAGGGCGACGTACCGAGGAGGGGGTGGCGGGTGCGTTACGCCTTCCCCGCCGACCGCACCGACGCGTGCAAGGTGACCCAGGTGCGGGGCACCGATCAGTTCACCGACTGCGAGGGCCGCACCCTGAGCGTCGACGACCTCGCCAAGCCCCTGGGCGTGCAACTGATCGTGGGCGACCTTGTCACCATCGACATGCGCGGCATTCGCGGCGAGACCGCCGGCACCGCGGTCACGACCACCGCCCCCTGAGGGACGGGAACCTCAGCGGTTCGCGTACGACGGCGGGATGTTGGCCAGGAGCCGATCGACGAATGCGTCGCTGTGCTCGTCGAGCTTGGCCCGGTGGATGGCGACCCCACCCAGCACGTCGGCGCCGCGGCCCATGACCGCCGTGGTCAGCTTGTCGAGCGTCTTCGCCGGATTCAGCGCGTAGGTGCAGAACACCGCCGACTTCTTGCCGCGCATGATCGGCAGGTGGTTGATGGCGCCGATGCCCCACGGGGCCTGGCCCACCACGAACAGGCCGTGCACCCACGTGCCCACGAGGACGATGTCGGCCTCCTGGATGGCGGCGTGGTCGGGCTGACGCACGCGGTTCAGGCCGGTGATCGTCCAGCCCTCCTCCTGCAGGAGCGAGCCGATGCGCTCGCCCGCCTTCCACGTGTTACCGGTGAGGCTCTCGACGAGGATTGCTGCCTTCATGCCCCAGATTCAACCACTCCGTGGCGGGGACGCACGCAATCCCCATGACAGCCCTTCCGTAGGATGGGGTCGCCATGTCGTTCGATGCCGAGCTCTTCCCCGACCACTCCTCCGGTCAGGCATCGGGTCAGGCATCGAATCACGGTCGTCGTGAGCTGTCGCTCGACGGGCTGAACCCCGACCAACTCGACGCCGTCGTGCACCGTGGCGGCCCACTGCTGGTGGTGGCCGGTGCCGGCTCGGGCAAGACACGGGTGCTCACACACCGCATCGCACACCTCATCGACGAGGGCGTGCACCCCATGCAGATCCTGGCGATCACGTTCACCAACAAGGCCGCCGCCGAGATGCGCGAACGCGTCGCCGCGCTGGTCGGCCCGGTGGCTCACAAGATGTGGGTCAGCACGTTCCACTCGGCCTGCGTCCGCATCCTGCGCGCTCAGGCCGATCGCCTCGGCTACCCGCGTACGTTCAGCATCTACGACCAGGCCGACGCGCAGCGCCTCACCGGCTACGTCATCCGAGATCTCGGCCTCGACGCCAAGCGGTTCACCCCGCGGGCCGTGCACGCCACCATCAGCAAGTGGAAGAACGAACTGGTCGACTCGCAGCAGGCGGCGATGTTGGCGTCCGACATCTTCGCCCGCAAGCACGCCGAGGTGTACGCCGAGTACCAGTTCCGCCTGCAGCGCGCCGGCGCGATGGACTTCGACGACCTGCTCATGAAGACGGTGCAGCTCTTCCGCGAGCACCCCGACGTGCTCGAGAGCTACCAGCAGCGCTTCAAGCACATCCTCATCGACGAATACCAGGACACGAACGTCGCCCAGAACGAGCTGGCGGTGCTGCTTGCCAAGCACAGCGGCGAGATCACCGCCGTCGGCGACACCGACCAGTGCTTGCCGTGGGGCACCCTGGTGAGACGCGCAGACGGTGACATGCCGGTCGAGCAGATCGAGCCGGGTGACATCGTGATGGGCACAGGCGGCTCATCGGCGGCCTTGCCGGGGGTGGTGGTGCACCGACAAGAGGGCGAGTATCACGGGCCGCTCGTCACCATCACCACCGAGTCGGGCGCCCGCCTCTCGGCCACGCCACACCACATCCTCCCCGTCCGCGTCACGGCGCGACCTGACGAGTGGTTCGTCTACCTGATGTACCGCGTCGACCGCGGCTACCGCATCGGCGTCACCACGACCATGCACAAGCGCGACAAGGGGGTCGACGCGCCCGGGTGCTTCGTGCGGACCAACCAGGAGCACGGTGACGCCCTGTGGGTCCTGAAGGTCGTGCCATCGCGCGCCGATGCCTCCTGCTGGGAGTCCTGGTTCGCAGCCCAGTACGGCTTGCCCACGGCGTGCTTCCACGCCGAGGGTCGGGCCACCATGTCGCTCAGCAACGATGCGCCGGCCCTGCTGTTCAGCGAGATCGACACGGTGCCACGTGCCAAGCAGTTGCTCGAGGACCGGCTCCTCCACCCGGACTTCCCGCACCACCGCCCACAGAACGGCGCCAGGCGCCAGACGCTCGACCTCACGATGTTCAGCGACGGTCGGGGGACGGTGCAGTACCACCGCATCCAGTGGTCCTCGAACCGGCCCGAGGTCGCCGCCATGCTGCGCGAGGCGGGCCACCCTGTTCGGGTCGGTCGTGGTCCGAACATGCGCGTCGAGACCAGCCGCAAGGAATGGCGTGAGGCCGTCGCCCTCGCACAGAGCGTTGCACTCGACGGTGGCCTGAACATCAAGCGCCGCATCTCCATCGATGGGGTGGTCAGCGACCTGATGCCGATCAGCCACGCGTTGTCGGGCATGCAGGTCTACGTCGAGCGCGACGGCGTGCTGCACCTCGAGACCGTCGTGGGCACCGAGGTGAGCGACTACTCGGGCCCGGTGTACGACTTCGAGGTCGACGCGAACCACACCTACGTCGCAGGTGACGGGATCCTCGTCCACAACTCGATCTATCGCTTTCGCGGCGCCGACATCCGCAACATCTCGCAGCTCGAGCATGCGTTCGAGAACCTCACGACGATCGTGCTCGACCAGAACTACCGGAGCACGCAGGTCATCCTCGACGCGGCGAACGCGGTCATCGCGAACAACCCGTCGAAGCAGAAGAAGCACCTCTGGAGCGAGCTCGGGGCGGGTGACCGCATCGTCCGCTACCACGCCCAGGACGAGCACGACGAGGCCACGTGGGTGGGTCGCACCATCCGCGACCTCCACGAGCAGCGCGGCCAGCAGTGGCGCGACATGGCGGTCTTCTACCGCACCAACGCGCAGTCCCGCGTCATGGAGGAGTCGCTCATCCGCAGCGGTGTCCCCTACAAGGTGGTGGGCGGCACACGGTTCTACGACCGGCGCGAGATCAAGGACGCGATGGCCTACCTGCGCGCGGTGGTGAACCCTGCCGACGAGGTCAGCGTCAAGCGCGTGCTGAACATCCCGAAGCGCGGCGTGGGCGACACCAGCGTCGCGAAGCTCGACGAGCTCGCGAACCGCGAGCGGATCTCGTTCACCGATGCCATGCGACGGGCACGCGAGGCGGGC